>NZ_JBNFOJ010000154.1:0-7310 GCF_057364705.1 Brevundimonas sp. CURTG3B2_SDJG | reverse complement strand
GGCGCTGATGCTATATGTGGCCGCCGAGGCCGCGGTCTATGTCTGGGCGCCCACCTATCTCGCGGGCTACGAGGGCGACTGGGTCTGGTTCGCAGTCTACGCCGTGTCGATCTTCTTCGTCCTGCGCGCCGCCGGCCGGTTCGTGGGCGCCGCGCTGCTCTCCCGCCTCCCCTGGCAGGCGGTGCTGGCGATCTGCAGCGCCGGCATGTTCGCCTGTTTCGCGATCGCGGTCCTGGGCGACCGCGGCGCCGCCGCCCTGGCCCTCCCCGCCTCGGGTCTGTTCATGTCGGTCCTCTATCCGACGATCAACTCCAAGGGCATCAGCTGCTTCGACAAGAGCCGCCACGGCCAGATCGCCGGCCTGCTGCTGTTCTTCACCTGCGTCAGCGCGGTGCTCGCCCCCTTGGCCATGGGCCTGCTGGGCGACGCCTTCGATGACCCGAAATACAGTCTCTACTTCGCCGCGATGTGCGCGCTCGCCCTAACGCTCCTGGCGCTCTGGAACGCGACGTTCGATCCGACGCACGCGCGCCTCAGGCAAAGAGACGAAGAGGATTACGCTGCGCCCGAGAACCGCGCGCGGCCAGGCTAAGATCGTTGCCCGGCAACTCCTGCGCGCCAGGAGCGAACATTCCCCCTCGGCCGGGAAGCAGGCCTATTCCCCGGCTGAGAGAGACTGTTCACCTCGCCGGTGAACGCCTCTGCGAACTGAAACATGAAGGCGTGGCCCGAGTCGCCGCCCCTCACTCCCACTCGATCGTTCCGGGAGGCTTCGACGTCACGTCGTAGACCACCCGATTCACGCCCCTGACCTCGTTGATGATGCGGGTGGCGGTCCGGCCCAGGACGTCCCAGGGGAACGGGAAGAAGTCCGCCGTCATGCCGTCGGTCGAGGTCACGGCGCGGAGCGCCAGCACCTTCTCGTAGGTCCGGGCGTCGCCCATCACGCCCACCGTCTTGACCGGCAGAAGCACGGCGAACGCCTGCCAGATGTCGTCGTAGAGGCCGGCCTTGCGGATCTCCTCCAGATAGATCGCGTCGGCGTCCTGAAGCGTCGCGACCGCGTCCGGCGTGATCTCGCCGGGAATGCGAATGGCCAGGCCCGGCCCCGGGAACGGATGGCGGCCGACGAAGGCGTCGGTCAGGCCCAGCTCGCGGCCCAGGGCCCGGACCTCGTCCTTGAACAGTTCGCGCAGGGGTTCGACCAGCTTCAGCTTCATGTAGTCCGGCAGACCGCCGACGTTGTGGTGGCTTTTGATCACGGCCGACGGGCCGCCCGAGGCCGAGACGCTCTCGATCACGTCGGGATAGAGGGTGCCCTGGGCCAGGAACTCGGCGCCGTCGATCTTGGCAGCCTCGCGGTCGAAGATCTCGATGAACACCCGGCCGATGGTCTTGCGCTTGGTCTCCGGGTCCGAGACGCCAGCCAGCTCGCCCAGAAATTCCTTAGACGCATCAACGTGCACTAGCGGGATATTGTAGTGATCCCGGAACAGGGTCGTGACCTGTTTGGCCTCGTCCTTGCGCAGCAGGCCGGTGTCCACGAACACGCAGGTCAGCTGGTCGCCGATCGCCTCGTGGATCAGCACCGCGGCGACCGAGGAATCCACCCCGCCCGACAGGCCGCAGATCACCTTGGCCTTGCCGACCTGCTCACGGATTTGGGCGATCTTCTCGTCGCGGTAGGCGGCCATGGTCCAGTCGCCCTTCAGCCCGGCGACGCCGAACAGGAAGTTGCGGTAGATCTCGGCCCCGCGCGGGGTGTGATGGACCTCGGGGTGGAACTGCACCGCGTAGATCCTGCGGGCCTCATCGGCGATGGCGGCGAACGGCGCGCCGACCGAGGTGGCGATCACCTTGAAGCCCTCGGGAATGGCGACGACGCGGTCGCCGTGGCTCATCCACACCGTCTCCTCGTGGCCCGCCCCGCCGATGCCGGCGAACAGCGGGCTGTCGCCCTGCAGCGTGATCTCGGCGCGGCCGAACTCGCCGTCGTGTCCGCCCTCCACCTTGCCGCCCAGCACGTCGCACAGCAGCTGCTGGCCGTAGCAGACGGCCAGCATCGGCCGGCCCAGGTCGAACAGCTTCCTGCCGATGCGGGGGCTGTCCGCCTCCAGCACGCTGGCGGGGCCGCCCGACAGGATGATGGCTTGCGGATCGAACGCGTCGACCATGGCCTCGACCTTGCTGAACGGATGGATCTCGCAATAGACGCCCGCCTCGCGCAGGCGGCGCGCGATCAGCTGGGTCACCTGGCTGCCGAAGTCGACGATCAGGACCTTCTGGTGGACGTCGCCGAGGTGTTCGGGGGGCATGATCATGGCGTGAGCGATTCCGGGGAGGGCTTGGAATGGGCGGGGTCTTGGCCGCCCGAGACCTCAAGATCAAGGACGGCGATTTCAAGGGCGGCGAGACCGTCGGCCTCCAGCACGGCGATCAGCCGGTCCAGGGCGTCGGCCAGGGCCGCGTCGACCTGGTGCAGGGTGGAGGTCCAGTCCTCCAGCCCCTTCAGCTCCGCCCGTCCGTCCGACACCCCGCGCAAGGCGATCAGAGGAACGCCGAAGGTCTGGCAGGCCCGCAGCAGGGCGAAGGTCTCCATGTCCACCATCTCGGCGTCGATGGCCGCATAGGCCGCGCCCGAGACCACGTTCCCGCCGGTGGACAGGGTCGCGGTCGGCACGCCGGGGATCGGGCACGGCAGCGGCAGGACGGCCGGCAGGTCCAAGAGGGGCGTCCGGCCCTTCTCGAACCCCAGCGCGCTGGCGTCCATGTCGCGATAGCCGACCGACGCCGCCTGATAGACCGCCGCATGCTCCAGCACCGGCGAACCGCACGAGCCCAGCGACAGGACCAGGTCGGGCAGGTCTCCCTGGGTCTCCAGCCGCGCCAGGGCGGCGGTCAGGGCGACCGCGCCCTCGACCGGACCGATGCCTGTCATCAGGGGCTGGATGCGGGCCTGCAGACAGGCGCCGTACTCCGCCGGGGCCGCCATGACGCAGAGGACCGATACGCCGCCGTATCGTTCCAGGCGCCAGGCGCCGCTCACGAAGCGCGCTCGTAGATCGCGACGAAGAAACCGTCGGTGTCGGTCGACGCCGGCGACAGCCTTAGGCGATGTCCGTCGGCCTTCTCGGCCAGCGCCGCCGCCCCCTCGGCCTTCAGTTCCGTGTCGGACAGGGACGACGCGATGGAACCCGGGGCGAACGCCGGATGCGCCGTCTCGAAGGCCTCGACCGAGGCTTCGTTCTCGCGGCTCAGCATCGAACAGGTGACATAGACCAGCCGCCCTCCCGGCTTCACCAGCTGAGAGGCTTGCGACAGGATGCGGACTTGCAGGGCGTGCAGCCGCTCGACCTCCTCGGCCGTCAGCCGCCAGGCGTCCTCGGGCCGTCGCCGCCAGGTCCCCGAACCGCTGCAGGGCGCGTCGACGAAGACCAGGTCGGCCTGGCCGTTCAGGTCTTCCGCGCCGCCGCCGTTCTGCCCCAGCAGGCGCAGGTCGGCGTCGACGCCGGCGCGCGCCAGGCGCGGGCGGATGTTGTCCAGCCGCTTCTGGACCACGTCGCAGGCGACCAGCCGGCCTTGCGCGTTCATCGCCTGGCCAAAGCCAGGGTCTTGCCGCCGCCGCCCGCGCAATAGTCGACCACCGTGATGCCCGGGACCGCGCCCGCCAGCCACGCCACGATCTGGCTGCCTTCGTCCTGAATCTCGACCCGGCCCGCCTTGAAGGCCTCCAGCGCCTGGACGTTGGGCGGCGGCTCGGACGGCAGGCGCAGGCCCCAGGCCGAGAAGGGCGTCGGCTCGGGCGACAGCTCGGCTTCGCGCAGTTCGCCGGCCACGGCCTCGACCTCGGCGGCTAGGCCGTTGACCCTGAGGTCGATCGGCGCGCGCGGCGCCATCAGTTCGCGCGCTTCCTCGCTCCAGCGGTCGCCGAAGGTCGCCTTGAAGTCCTCGACCACGAACTCCGGCAGGCCCGAGGCCACCCAGCCGGGCAGTTCGCCCTCTCCCGCCGTCAGGCGCGAGCGTTCCTGTTTCGACAGCGGGCGCGGGCCATAGCCGTCGCCCGAATGCAAGGCCTCGATCTCCTCCAGCGTCAGGCCGTCGATCAGGCTCAGCGAGCCGATCACCAAAGCCCGCCCGTCCTCGCGTCCGCCCATGGCCCAGGACAGGCGCCGCGGCGCGCAGCACCTTGTAGACCCGGTCGGCTATGGCGCGCCGGTCCTTGGAGCCGGCGTAGCGGTTCTGCTGGCCCCAGGCTTTCAGGACGGCCTCGGCCGGCTGACGCCCCTGGGCGATGGAGTCCAGGACGGAGGCGGCGGCGGCGAGACGGGCGGCTGGGGTCAACTCAGGTCTTTCAGACGAACAGGGCGGCGATCACCATCAGCAGCCCGGCCAGGCCGACCAGCCAGACCAGGGTGCGCAGATAGGGAACGCCGAAGGCGTAGAGCGGCACGTAGATCAGCCGCGCGAAGAAATAGAGGTGCGTTCCCCAGAAGGTCAGCGCCCCGAACCGGCCCTCGATGCTGGCCATCAGGACGGCGCCGATGAACAGCGGCAGGGTTTCGAACAGATTGGCCTGGGCCCGCATCAGGCGGCCGGCCAACTTGCCGGGCGGCGGGGTCTGCTCGTCCCGCGGCCCGGCGTTCCACTTGGGCCCTAGCTCGGCGGTGCGGAAGACGGCCGCCGCGCCGATCTGCACGACGGCCAGGATCAGGGTGAAAGCCAGGAGGATGAATTCAGGCGTCATATCCATGGCTTGCGCTCCCCTGCTCAGCCCTGCCGATAGTTCGGCGCCTCCCGGGTGATCATCACGTCGTGGACGTGGCTCTCACGCAGGCCCGCGCCGGTGATGCGGACGAACCGCGCCTTCTGCTGGAAGTCCGCGATGGTCGCCGCCCCGACATAGCCCATGGCCGCCCGCAGGCCGCCGACCATCTGGTGCAGCACCGGGGCGATCGGCCCCTTGTACGGCGTCTGGCCCTCGATGCCCTCGGGGACCAGCTTGCGCGTGTCCTCGACTTCCTTCTGGAAGTAGCGGTCGGCCGATCCGGCCCCCATGGCGCCGACCGAGCCCATGCCGCGGTACGACTTGTAGGACCGGCCCTGGTACAGGAAGACCTCGCCGGGGCTTTCGTCGGTGCCGGCGAACATCGAGCCCATCATGGCCACCGAGGCGCCGGCCGCGATGGCCTTGGCCATGTCGCCCGAATACTTGATGCCGCCGTCGGCGATGATCGGCGCGCCGCTTTCCTTGGCCGCCCGAACGGCTTCCATGATGGCGGTCAGCTGGGGCACGCCCACGCCCGCGACGATGCGGGTGGTGCAGATCGAGCCCGGGCCGATGCCGACCTTCACCGCGTCGGCGCCCGCATCGATCAGGGCGCGCGCGGCCTCATAGGTCGCCACATTGCCGGCGATGACCTGCAGGCGGTTCGATTCCCGCTTCACCCGCTCGACGGCGCGCGAAACCTGGATCGAATGGCCGTGAGCCGTATCGATCACCACCACGTCCACGCCGGCCTCCGCCAGCGCCATCGAGCGCTCGAAGCCGGCGTCGCCGACGGTCGAGGCGGCGCCGACCAGCAGGCGACCCTGCTCGTCCTTGGCGGCGTTCGGGAAGGCGTGGGCCTTCTCGATGTCCTTCATCGTGATCAGGCCGACGGCGCGATAGGCGTCGTCGACGACGATGACGCGTTCGATCTTGCGGGTGCGCAGAAGGTTCTGCGCCTCCTCCCGGCCCGCGCCCTCGCGGACCGTGACCAGATCGCCCGTGGTCATCAGCTCGGCGGCCTTGCGGTTGGGGTCGGTGTCGAACCGCATGTCGCGGTTGGTCAGGATGCCGACCAGCTCGCCCGACTTCGGATCGACCACCGGAAAGCCCGAGATCTTCTTGCGGGCCACGATCGCGCGGACCTCGCCCAGCGTGGTCTCCGGGTTGATGGTCACCGGGTTGATGACCATGCCGCTTTCGTAGCGCTTCACCTCGCGCACCTGCTCGGCCTGTTCCTCGACCGACAGGTTGCGGTGAAGCACCCCCAGGCCGCCGGCCTGGGCCATGGCGATCGCCAGCCGGCTTTCGGTGACCGTGTCCATCGCGGACGAGGTCACGGGGATGTTCAGCTTGATGTCGCGGGTGAGCTTCGTCGAGACGTCCGCGTCGGCGGGCATGATCTCGGACGGGCCGGGTTCCAGCAAAACATCGTCGAAGGTGAGCCCTTCGCGTATCTCCATGAGGAGTCTCCGTTTTGCGGGCCGCGTATAGCCGCGGAAGGCCAGGAACCGCAAGGCCCGGCGCGTGCTATGATGACGATAAGCAAAATTGCCTTGCGCAGCGGGGCGGTAGCCCCAATGTGGTGCGAATGGTTCGCATGTTGATCAGCACCGCCCGCCGACTCGCGCTCAAGATCGCGAGCTACGGGGTCATGCACCTGGTCGTGGCGATTCTGGTCGCCTGGGCGATCACCCGCGACTGGCGCCTGGCCCTGGCCGTCGGCCTGGTCGAGCCCTTCTTCCAGACCATCGCCTATTCGATCCACGACCGGATCTGGCACCGCATCGAGCGTCGCCGCATGCTGTCGGGGGTGGAAGAGGCGTCCGAGGCCTTCACCGCCCGCCTGGGGGTCATGACGCCCGAGGAGCAGACCCGCGCCCACGGCCATGGCGCCCATCCCGGCCACAGCCACGCCCTGCCCCGCTCGTTCAAACAGATCGCGCTCAAGACGGTCACTTACGGCCTGATGCATTTCACGGTCGCCGTGATGGTCGCCTTCGCACTGACGCAGAACATCCGCACGGCCCTGGCCATCGGTCTGATCGAGCCGCTGGTGCAGACGGTGTTCTTCACCGTCCACGACCGGATCTGGACGGCGATCGAGGCGCGCCGGGCCAAGCGCGCCGCCGAACTGGCCCAGGCCTGACGCCGCGTCCGCGATGCGCTAGCGTCGCGGCGAGATGCACGGCTTCGAGACGATCCTGATCGTGATGGCGGCGGCGGTTCTGCTGTCGCTGCTCGCCCAGCGGCTGAAGGCGCCCTTCCCGCCTTCGTGGCCTGGCCGGCCGCCGGCGCGCCTTCCTGCCGTTCGCGCCCCAGATCACGCTGGATCCCGCCCTGGTCCTGGCCCTGTTCGTCGCCCCCGTGCTGCTGGACGCCGCCTTCGACAGCTCGCCACGCGACCTGAAGCGCAACGCCGCGCCCATCGCCTTCCTGAGCTTGGTCGCCGTCGGGGTGACGGTGACGGCCGTCGCCTTCACGGCCAAGGCGCTGGTCCCCGCCCTGCCTTGGCCGGCGGCGGTGGCGCTGGGCGCCATCGTCG
>NZ_JBNFOJ010000153.1:0-7343 GCF_057364705.1 Brevundimonas sp. CURTG3B2_SDJG | reverse complement strand
GACAGCCGCCCGGCCGGCTGGCGGCTGCAGGGGCGGGCGAAGGGGACAGGGCTGGCGGCGCGCCGGCGCCGCCGGGGATGCGAGCGTAGGCCTGGCGCGACGCCTCCAGCAGGATGACGCCGGCCGCGCCCGGAACGATGCGCCGCCCCACCTGCTCGAAGCCGTCGGCGAGCGGCAGCATGGGACCCCAGGGCGGGACGTAGAGGGTCTGGGACCAGGCCGTCGGCTCCAGGCCCGCATCGCGCACCAGCCGCTCCAGCTGTCGGCGGGTGAAGGGCCGGCCGTGGCCGAAGGGCGTGCTCTCGGACCGGGACCACAGCCCGCCGCGGGCGGCCGCCACGAGGATGATCCTCCCCGCCGGAGCCAGGGCGCGAACGGCCTCCAGCATCAGGGCCTGGGCGTCGTCCGCCTCTTCCAGGGCGTGCACCAGCAGGATGCGGTCGAAGGCGCCGGCGGCGAAGGGCAGGCGGCGGTCCTCGATCAGGACGGTACGGGCCTTGCCGACGGACGGCCAAAGCTCGGCACCTTGTCCGCTCGGCATGGCGGCGACGACGCGGCGCGCCCCGACGAAGGCGTCCAGCCATGGGGTGGCGTAGCCCAGGCCCAGAACGTCGCAGTTGACGGCCTCGCCCCAGGCGTCCTCGAGCCGGCGCGCCAGCAGGCGGCGCGCCAGGGCGCCGGTCGGCTCGCCGTAGAATATCCGCAAGTCCTCGATGCTGCGCCGCATGCCGCCACCATAGACCCCGCCGGAGGCCGCTGCCACAATGCCGGCATGACCCTGGACGTTCGCCTGTTTCCCTGTCTGAACGACAACTACGGCTTCCTGATCCGCGACGGGGCGAGCGGCCGCGTGGCGACGATCGACACGCCGGACGCCGAGGCCATCCTGGCGGAGCTGGAGCGGTCGGATTGGGGGCGGCTGGACCTGATCCTGAATACCCATTGGCATCCGGATCACACCCAGGGCAACGCCGCGCTGAAGGCGGCGACGGGATGCCAGATCGTGGGGCCGGAGGAAGTGCGCCGCGCGGCGCCGCTGGATCGCGTCGTCCGGGGCGGCGATGTCGTGATGCTGGGCGAGACCGCGTTGGAGGTGACCGATGCGCCCGGCCACACCCTGGGCCATATCGTCTATCGCTCGGCGGCGGACGCCCAGGCCTTCGTCGGCGACGTGATCTTCGTGCTGGGCTGCGGCCGCCTGTTCGAGGGGACGCCCGAGCAGATGTGGACCAGCCTTCAGGCCTTGGCCGTCTGGCCGGACGAGACCACGATCTGGTGCGCGCACGAGTACACGGCCGCCAACGCGCGCTTCGCCCTGAGTCTCGATGACCGGCCCGAGACGGCGGCGCGCGCGGCGGAGATATTCGCCATGCGGGAGCGGGGAGAGCCGACCGTCCCGACGACCATCGGTTCGGAGAAGGTGTTCAATCCCTTTCTGACGGCGACGGATGCGGCCCAATTCGCCGAGCGGCGGGCGGCCAAGGACGGCTTCACCGGTTAGGCGTGGGGTCCTGCGGCAGGAAGGCCCGGATGACGCGCGCTGACGACGGCCGGCCGGCCACGCCCTGGGTCGGCGCCACCACGATGCGAAGGTCGCCTCGCGAATAGGTCACGGACGCGCGCTCGCCCTGGACGATGACGATCCGGCGCAGCTGGTTCAGCGATGAGCGGCTGGTGGGCGACCGAGCGATGCGCAGCACCGCGTCGGTGGACAGGATCAGGGCCTCGACCGTCAGACCCTCGGCGTCCTCGCCGGTGTCGACGTTGATCTCGATCAGCCGGCCCATGGCCTGACTGAGCATGGCGCTGCGGCGGGTCATCAGCTGGAACAACTGGGCCGGACCCAGGGTGGGCGGCGACAGATTGGCGCCCGGGCCCGAGAACGAAGCCGGCGAGCCGCCGGGCGCCTGGGGGGTGTAGACGGTCATGCCGCCGCCGGGCGTGACCCTCAGGATTTGCTGGCCGGCGTCGTTGCGATAGATGACATCGCCCGCGGGCGGCGGTGGGGCGCAGCACCCAGGTCTCTTCCCGACGGTCGAAACGCAGCAGCGGGCGCTGGCCGGAGCGGTCCAGGGTGAAGCCTTCGCCCGAATCCGCCACGTAACGGCCCGGCGGGGGCAGGGTCCAGGTTGCGCCGCCGCGGTTGAGCAGGGCCTGGCTCTGCTCGGCCTGGGCGTTGCCTCGCGCCTGGGCCCAGGCCGCGGGGGCGACCGAAGTCAGCGACAGGACGGCTCCCGCGAAGGCGATCGCCATCGCGGCCGGAAGCGGCTCTCGCGCCGTTCTGACCCTGTCCGTCAACACCATGATGAAACTGGTGGAAGCACGCCGCGGCGGATTTTGGGCGGTTCGCGGATCAGCCGACCAGATACTGACCGCCGTTCAGCGACAGCGTGCAGCCTGTGACATATCCGGCACGCTCACCGGCCAGCCAAGACACCATGTCGGCGATTTCCTCGCCTTTTCCGAGCCTTCCTACCGGAATCTGGGCGACGATCCCCGCCAGGACCTTCTCGTCCATGGCCCCCACCATCTCGGTGTCGATGTAGCCCGGAGCGATGCAGTTCACCGTCACGCCCTTGCGCGCGTTCTCCAGCGCCAGGGCCTTGGTGAAGCCGATCATCCCGGCCTTGGCGGCGGAATAGTTGGTCTGTCCGATCTGGCCCTTCTGGCCGTTGATCGACGAGATGTTGACGATGCGGCCGAAACCGCGGTCGCGCATGCCGTTGATCACCTGACGCGTCATGTTGAAGACGCTGTCCATGTTCACGCGGATGACGTCTGACCACTGGTCGGCGCTCATCTTGTGAAAGAAGCCGTCGCGGGTGATGCCGGCGTTGTTCACCAGCACCTCGATCGGGCCCAGCTGGCCTCGACCTCGGCCACGGCGCGGGCGCAGTCGTCGAACGAGCCGACATTGCCTTTGACCACCATGACGCCCAACTCCCGGGCTGTGGCCTCGGCGGCTTCGGTGTTGCCGGAATAGCCGGCGGCCACGGCCATGCCGTCTTCCTTGAGCCGCTGCACGATGGCCTTGCCGATGCCGCGGGTTCCACCGGTCACGAGTGCGACGCGAGCCATATGCGTTTCCTTGTCCCTTGAGCCGTCTCTGACGGACGCCCTTGACGATTACGCTTTAGCTTGCAGGTCGTTGCGCGAAAAGCCGGTGTTACGCGGCTTTACGAAAATCCGCCTTTCCTGGGGCTACGGCCCGTCTTGCGGCGCAACAACAAGAAGTTGTGATGATCAACCTTGAGGCGCTTGAGGCGATAGTCAGCGCCTTGACGGAGGACGCCATGAAACTCGTTGTTCTGTTCGCCGCGGCCGGAGCCGCCCTGACGCTCGGCGCCGGCCCGGCGGGAAGCGCCTCGGCGCCGGTCGCCGAAAGCTGTCACGCCACGTGCTTCAGCCGGTGCCAAGCCCTGTATCCGGACGATCCCTATCTGATCAGCTCGTGCACCGACGGCTGCGTCCTCACCGAATGCGGCGGGGAACCCTGGCCCTGAAGCCGTCCGGCGTCAGGCCGCGAGCCGGCTCATGTCGATGACGAAGCGATAACGGACGTCGGACTTCTCCAGGCGTTCGTAAGCCTCGTTGATCTGGTCCGGCGCGATCACCTCGATGTCGCTGACGATCCCGTTCGCGGCGCAGAAGTCCAGCATCTCCTGGGTCTCGCGGATGCCGCCGATCAGGGAGCCGGCGACCGAGCGCCGGCGCCACAACAAGCCCATGGCGTAGACCGGCAGGCCCTCGGTGGTCAGGCCCAGCATGACCATGGTTCCGTCGCGGGCCAGAAGTTGGACGTGGCTGGCGATCTCGTGGGTGGCCGAGACGGTGTTGATGATCAGGTCGAACTTTTCGGCCGCCGCCGCCATGGCCGCCTTGTCGGAGTTGATCAGGAAATGCCGGGCGCCCATCCGCTCGGCGTCGGCCTTCTTGCGGTCCGAGGTGGACAGGACCGTCACCTCGGCGCCCATGGCCGCGGCCTGCTTGACCGCCATGTGGCCCAGGCCGCCCAGGCCGATCACCGCGACCTTCGAGCCCGGGCCGATCTTCCAGTGTTTCAGCGGACTGTAGGTGGTGATGCCGGCGCAGAGCAGCGGCGCGGCCGCGTCCAGCGGCAGGGCGTCGGGGATGCGCAGGACATAGTTCTGATCGACGGTGATGCGGTCGGCATAGCCGCCCTGGGTGATCGTCTGGCCGGCCTCGGCCCCCTTGGGATCGGGCCAGCCGTAGGTCTGGACGAAGCCCGGCACGCAGTATTGCTCCTCGCCCGCCCGGCACGAGACGCAGGTTCGGCAGCTGTCGACGATGCAGCCGACGCCCACCCGGTCGCCTGTCTTGAACCGGGTCACGTTGGACCCGACCGCGGTCACCACGCCGGCCATCTCGTGACCGGGCACGATGGGGTAGCGGGTGTTGCCCAGGTCGTTCTTCACGATGTGAAGGTCGGAATGGCAGATCCCGCAGTACTGGATCTGGATCGCCACGTCATCCGGGCCGGGATCGCGGCGGTCGAAGGCGTAGGGCGACAGCGGGGCGTCGGCCGCGGTGGCGGCGAAGGCGCGGGTGGCGATGGGCATGGCGGTCTCCTGCGACGCGGGCCGGGCTGTCCTGGCCTATTTCAGCTTTTCGATCAGCGCCTGGGCCGCCGCCGGGTTGCGCACCTTGGCGCCCGCGATGAAGTAGGCGAAGACGTCGCCGCGCTTCGACCACGCCTTCGTCCGCGCCGCGATGTCGTCCAGCTCCTTGGACGACATGCCGGTCGGTTCGTCCTCGCGGCTGGACATCAGGCGCGCATAGGTGAAGTCCGCGGTCGGCTGATCGATGCGCGGCCACTCGGGCGCTTCTTCGTCCTCGGCGTAGACGATGGCCGCGCCGTATTGGGCGGCCAGGTCGTAGAACTGCTGGGTGTCGAAGGTCGGGCTGCGGACTTCCAGGGCATGGCGCAGGCGCACCCCGTCCTTCTCCTTGGGCAGCAGTTTCAGGAAGGCCTCGAAGTCGACGGGGTCGAACTTCTTGGTGGCCATGAACTGCCAGTTGATCGGGCCCAGCTTGTCGCCCAGCGCGGTCAGACCCTGGTCCAGGAAGCGGTCCAGACTCTCGTTGCCCTCGGACAGGACCTTGCGATTGGTGCAGAACCGGCTGGCCTTGACCGAGAAGACGAAGTCGTCGGGCGTTTCGTCGCGCCACTTCATCCAGGTGTCGATCTTGAAGCCCGAGTAGTAGGTGCCGTTGATCTCGATCGAGGTCAGCTTGCCCGAGGCGTACTCCAGCTCCTTCTTCTGGCTCAGCTTCTCGGGATAAAAGGTCCCGCGCCAGGGCTCGTAGGTCCAGCCGCCGATGCCGGTGTAGATCTTGCCTGCCATGACGGCCTCCAGTCCTCGCGACGCCGTCACAGCTACCCCAGGGACGAGGCCGCCGGAAGCCCGAAGCGTCGGATCAGGCCGCGGCCCGCTCGTCCGGGCGCAGGGTCAGGACGCGGACGCCGTCGCGGGTGACCGCGACCGTGTGCTCGAACTGAGCAGACAGCTTGCCGTCCGTGGTGACGACGGTCCAGCCGTCGTCTTCGGTGCGCACCGTCCGGCGGCCCTGGTTCAGCATGGGCTCGATCGTGAAGACCATGCCCTCGCGCAGCTTCAGGCCCGTTCCAGGCTTGCCGAAGTGCAGCACCTGGGGATCTTCGTGCATCTCGCGCCCGATGCCGTGGCCGCAATAGTCGCGCACGACGGAGTAGCCGGCGCGCCGGGCGTGCTGCTCGATGGCGTGGCCGATGTCGCCCAGGGTCGCGCCGGGGCGCACGGCGCGGATGCCCTTCCACAGGGCGTCGTAGGTGATCCGGACCAGCCGCTTCGCCGCAGGCGTCACATCGCCGATCAGGTAGGTCTTGCTGGAGTCCGCGATGAAGCCGTTCTTCTCGAGCGTGATGTCGAAGTTGACGATGTCGCCGGCGCGCAGGACCTCGTCCGCCGACGGGACGCCATGGCAGACGACCGCGTTGCGCGAACTGTTCAGCGCGAAGCCGTAGCCGTACTGGCCCTTGCTGGCGGGCCGGGCGCCCAGCTCGTCGACGATGAAGGCCTCGACCCGGTCGTTGACCTCCAAGGTGGTCATCCCGGCGAGCGCCAGTCCGTCCAGATGGCCGAACACAGACGCCAGCAGGCGGCCCGCCTCGGCCATCAACTCGATCTCGGCCGGGGTCTTGGTCATGCGGCCGCGGGCGCCAGGGCGGGGCGTCGACGCCGGCGGCCCTCAGTTCGCGCGCCGCCAGTTCCTGGAAAGTCAGGCCGGGGTTCAGCTCGCCCAGCATGCCGATCCTGATCCAGAACGCCGCCTGGGCGTTGATCGAACGGCAAGAGGCGCGGCTGGCGCGGCGCAGCTGTTCGTGCAGCTCGTCCTCGATGTTGACGATGCCCATCCGGGCCTCCTCGATATACAAAGCGTATATGTTTTATATGTGCCGACAGGGCGGGGCGGCAAGAGGGCTCGCCTGTCAGGCGGCTTCCACCAGCGCCCGGTAGGCGGCCGTGGCCTGTGCGCGGGCCGTATCGTCGTCGAGCAGCCGGCGGGAATGGCCGTAGGCCAGGACGATGCCCTTGAACTGGAAGACCAGGATTTCGAGCGCGGTGTCGTCGGCGTCGGGCCTCAGGGCGCGGAACTCGCGTTTCAGGGTCTTGGCCCAGAGGATCTGGCTGGCCTTGAGGGTGTCGCGCAGCGGTCCCGGCTGGTCGTCCAGCTCGATGGCCGCGGCCTTCAGCGGGCAGCCGCCGGGCCGGTCCTCGCCGTCGATCCAGTCCAGCTCGCCCTGGAAGATGCGGTCCAGCCGCTCGCGCCCCCTCTCGAGAGGTTCGGCCGGCGTCCAGACGGCGGCGGTGAAGCGGGCGATCATGGTGTCGACCACCTCGGCCTGAAGCTGCTCCTTGGACTGGAAATGCTTGAGGACGGCGCTCTTGGACACGCCCGCGGCGCCGGCGACATCGGCCAGGCTGACGGCGGCCAGGCCGCGCACGGTGACCTGGGCCATCGCCTCTTCGATCAGCCGGGCGTGGGTGGTCTCGCCCTTGGGGGGCATGCGCGAAATCCTTCTTGACTCAAAGTGACCGATCGGTCACTTCTAGGTGCACGACCGGTCACTTTTATCCGATCCCGGTCGTCTTGAACACCCCTCCCTGGAGGAAGCGCCATGCTTCTCACGACCCTGCTCTCGATGGCGGCCCTGGCGGCGGCCCAACCCCTCGCCCAACCTCTGGCCCAGCCCTCGGCCCCCCTGGCCGGCGCGTCGCCGTCCTGATCCAGCCGCGCGAGGCGCGGATGAACCTGGACGGCCGCAATTGGGCCTGCGATCC
>NZ_JBNFOJ010000152.1:0-7384 GCF_057364705.1 Brevundimonas sp. CURTG3B2_SDJG | reverse complement strand
GTGGCGGCCGCCAGCCGTCCCTGGGCGTCCAGCACGCAGCAGCCGACGGTGCCGTGGCTCAGCGTCCCGGGCGGATGGTTGTCCTCGCCCTGGCCGGCCCGGGTGAACCAGGCGTCCTCGTCGGCGATCGGCTCCAGCCCCTGGTCGAGGGCGAACAGGGCCGCGCCCTCGCCCGCCAGCATGACGTGGGGCGTCTTCTCCATCACGGCGCGCGCGGCGACGATCGGATTGCGGAAGCCCTGCAGCGCGGCCACGGCGCCGGCCCGCCGGGTCGCCCCGTCCATCAGGCTGGCGTCCAGCTCATAGGCGCCCGCCAAGTTGGGCGAAGCGCCCCGCCCGGCGACGTACAGGCCCGAGTCCTCCAGCATCACGACGGCCTCGACCGCCACCTCCAACGCCGAGGCGCCGGCGTCCAGCCGCGCCTTCATGGCCTCCACCACCTCGCGCATGTGCACGACCTCGCGGTCGTAGTTCCGCTCGCGCCGGCGCCGCGCCGCCGTGGAGGATGAGGGCCGTCATTCGCTCTGTCTCCTGATCGCCTCTTTTCAACGGGCGCGCCGCTGCTTAGCGTTCCCGGAACGCGAGCGCCACGGGCGAACGCATCCTCCTCCTCCCCTCGGCCTCAAGCCGCCGATAGGCGATAGGCCCAAAAAAGGATCAACAATGCGCGCTGTTCTGTCCAAGGCTCCCGGCGGTCCCGAAACCCTGGTCGTCGAAGAGGTCCTGGACCCCCGCCCCATGAAGGGCGAGGTGGTGATCGAGGTGAAGGCGGTGGGGATCAACTTTCCCGACACCCTGATCATCGAGGACAAGTACCAGTTCAAGCCCCAGCGGCCCTTCTCGCCGGGCGGCGAGGTGGCGGGCGTGGTCGAGGCCGTCGGCGAGGGCGTGAAGGGGGTCTTCAAGGGCGACCGGGTCATCGCCGTTCCCGGTTGGGGCGGCCTGGTCGAGCGGCTGGCGGTCCCCGCCGCCTCCGTCATCAAGATCCCGGACGACATGGATTTCGAGAGCGCCGCCGCCCTGGTGATGACCTACGGCACCTCCTACTACGCCCTGAAGGACCGGGCGCAGCTGAAGGCGGGCGAGAGCCTGCTGGTCCTGGGCGCCGCCGGCGGCGTGGGCGTGGCCGCCGTCGAGCTGGGCAAGGCCATGGGGGCCCACGTCATCGCCGCCGCCTCGACCAACGACAAGGTCCAGTTCGCGCTGGAAGCCGGCGCCGACAACGGCCTGATCTATCCCACCGGCCCGATGGACAAGGCCGCCCAGAAGGAGCTGTCGGGCGAGCTGAAGCTGGCGTCCGGCCGCGACGGCCCGGACGTGGTCTACGACGGCGTGGGCGGCGACTACTGCGAGCCGGCCCTGCGCTCGATGGACTGGAACGGCCGCTATCTGGTGGTCGGCTTCCCGGCGGGCATCCCGTCCCTGCCGCTGAACCTGACCCTGCTGAAGTCGGTCTCGGTGATCGGCGTCTTCTGGGGCGCGGCGGTGGCCCGCGACCCGTCGATCCACGCCGCCAACATGGCCGACCTGTTCAAGTTCTGGAGCGAGGGCAAGATCAAGCCGCGCATCAGCCGCACCTTCCCGCTGGAGCGCGCCCACGAAGCCATCCAGGCCCTGGGCGACCGATCGGTCATGGGCAAGGTGGTGGTGACGGTCGAGTCCTAGGGCCGCCTAGGGATCGTCGCGCCGCAGCCGCTCCAGCGCCGCCTCGGCCTGGTCCCGATGCCGTTTGCGGACATTGGCGCCCACGGTGGCGATCAGGGCCGCGATCACGGCCGCGTCGTCGGTGAAGCCGATGCCCGCGAAGACGTCCGGGATCGCGTCCACCGGGAGGACGAAATAGGCCAGGGCGCCCAGCATGATCCCCTTGGCCGTGGCCGGCGTCTCGGGATCGCGGGCGGCGAACCAGACCGACAGGGCCTGGCCGGCGAACGGAATCTTCGCGGCCGTGCGGCGGATCTTGGGCCAGAAGCCCCGGCTGACCCGCACCTCGTTGACCCTCTGGACCGAGGGCACGAGGGCGCGCGAGGGGTCAAGGGCCTCCTCCGGCGTGGTCGGGCCGGGCCCCGGTTTGGCTTTGGCGGACATGGCGGCTAAACCCCGCGACGTTCTCAAGGTTCAACCAACATAGGGGCTTCGGCCATGAAACTCGACGGTTCGATCGCGGCGGTGGTGACGGGCGGGGCCTCGGGCCTGGGCGAGGGCACGGCGCGCGCCATCGCCGCGACCGGCGCCAAGGTCGCCCTGTTCGACCTGAACGAGGAGAAGGGCGAACAGATCGCCCGAGAGATCGGCGGGGTCTTCTGCAAGGTCGACGTCACCTCCGACGAAGACGTCGCGGCCGCCTTCGCCAAGGCCCGGGCCGCTCACGGCCAGGAACGCCTGACCGTCAACTGCGCCGGCATCGCCACCGGCCAGAAGACCGTCAGCCGCAAAAAGGACACCGGCGAGATTCGCGCCCACGACATGGCGTCGTTCGAGCGCACCGTCCGCATCAACCTGTTCGGCACCTTCCGCGTCCTCAGCCAGTCGGCGGCCGGCATGGTGACGCTGGACCGGATGGAGGACGGCGAGCGCGGCCTGGTGGTCAACACCGCCAGCGTGGCGGCCCAGGACGGCCAGATCGGCCAGGCGGCCTATTCGGCCTCCAAGGGGGGCGTCTACGCCATGACCCTGCCGATCGCCCGCGACCTGGCCCAGGAGGGCGTGCGCATCAACACCATCCTGCCGGGCATCATGTGGACGCCGATGATGGCCGGCATGGATCAGAAGGTTCAGGACGCCCTGGCCGCCATGATCCCCTTCCCCAGCCGCCTGGGCACGCCGGCCGACTACGCCTCCCTGGTGCTGGAGCTGGCCCGCAACGTCTACATCAACGGCGAATGCATCCGCCTGGACGGGGCCATCAGGCTGGCGCCTCGGTGAGGGCGCTATCGCTCGCCGCGCGGCGGCTCGCTACTTGAGCGCGGAACTTGCGCAATTTTTACGTAAGGGGCTTGCGAGGGTTCGCTGCGGTCCGCTATACGCCCGCCCTCAGCTGAAGCGCGGGCGTAGCTCAGGGGTAGAGCATCACCTTGCCAAGGTGAGGGTCGGGCGTTCGAATCGCCTCGCCCGCTCCAGCTGAAGACGCCCAGGAAGGCTCGGCTCCGGCCGGGCCTTTCTTGTTTTCGGCGTCATGGGCCGCCCCAGATTGCCAAGGTGAGGGTCGGGCGTTCGAATCGCCTCGCCCACTCCAACTGGAACAGCAAAGGGCTCGATCTCCGGACCGGGCCTTTCTGTTTTGGCGTCATGGGCCGGGACGGATCAAGGGACGATGGTCAGCGGGGCGGTCGAGGTTAGCGCGCCCCGGACCATGCAGCCGGAGCCGGAGCCGACCGGGGGAAGCGTCACCGGACCGAAGCTGACCGTCGAGGAGGACGACATGACCGCCAGGGCCGCGACGGTCGTCCCGTAGCAGGCGGACGGCCCCGCGGAGAACCCCAGGATCATCGTGACCGAGGTCAGGCCTGGCCCCGCGTCGACGACCCAAGCCCCGTAGGACGCCACGAGGCCGCAGGGCGCGCCGCCGCTGACGGTTTGGCTGGTCACCGTCTCGATGCCCATCGCATCGACCGAGAAGTTGACCGTCACCGTGCAGGTGACGTTGATCGACCCGATGAAGGTCACCGGCCCGGCGAGGGTGTAACTCGCGGGTTTCGGATCGAAGGTCTGGGCCGCCGCCGGAGAAGACAGCGCCACGCCGGCGACCAGGGCGACGGACGCAAGGTGCTTGAACACTGTGACCCTCCCGCTTTCCACCTCGGGGCGAGGCGAGCAGGCACAATGCGCCCTGACCGTGTCTCCGGCAAGTCGCTGACAATCACGTCAATAGGAGGGCCCGCTCGGAGCTAGATCCGCTTCAGCCGCTTCGCGTGCCCGCCGACCATGTTCAGCGCAACGCGGTCCGGCAGGTGCTTGGCCAGGCCGGCCAGCAGGTTGTTCATGACCCCGGGCGTCACCTTCGGCCGGTTGGCCTCCACGGCGTCGTAGCCGACCCTCGCCACATGCTCGGCCGTCTGCCACATCCAGGCGGGATAGGCCGATGAAACCTCGTCGCGGGTGCCGTTGACGTCGTGGAATTCGGTCAGGGTGTAGCCCGGGCACAGGGCGGTGACGTGGACGCCGGTCCCCCGCAGCTCCAGGTGCAGGCCCTGCGACGCCTTGATCAGGAAGCTCTTGATCGGGCCGTACAGGGTGTCGCCGCCGGTCGCGGGCATCTGGCCCGCCAGGGACGCCACGTTGAGGATGCGGCCGTAGCCTCTTTCCACCATCGCCGGGGCGAACAGCCGACTCAGCTCCACCGGTGCGGTCAGCATGACCCGGATCATGGCTGCATGAGCCTCGGGGTCGGTGTTGAGGAAGCCGGCCGTGCGGCTGAAACCCGCATTGTTGACCAGGCCGTCGACCGACAGCCCCCGCTGGGCGATCGCCTCGAACAGGCGGCGCGGCGCGGCGGGATCGGCCAGGTCCTGGGGGATCACCGTCACGGCCGAGCCGAGCCGGACCAGCTCGGCCGCCAGGGCCTGCAGCGGACCCTCGCGGCGCGCCGTCAGGATCAGGTCCCAGCTCTCGGCGGCGAAGACCCGCGCCAGGGCCGCGCCGATGCCGGCGGAAGCCCCTGTGATCAGGACCGTGCGCCGGGCGGCTGGGTTCACGCCGCGACGGGACAGGAGGCGTGGGGCGCGAAGCTGGCCAGCGAGGCCGGATTCTCGTCCAGCAGGTCGGCGATGGTGATCTTGGCCAGCGCCTCGCCCGCGGCGCGATCGGCGGCGGTCAGGGCCTTGGCCACCTGTCGCGGAATGTGTTCGCTGACCGGGCAGCCCTTCGCCCCCGCCGGCGGCGAGCCCAGGTGGGCGCAGCCGTTCACCGCCCGCAGGACGGCGTCCAGGCTGATGTCCTCAGGCTGCTTCAGCAGCCAGGCCCCGCCGGACGCGCCCGGCCGGTGGCGATCAGCCCGGCCTTGGCCAGCAGCGCGGTCACGCGCCGGACGACGACGGGATTGGTCGGCACCGAGGCGGCCAGCACCGCACTGGGCGCCGCCTCGGCGGCCGAATACGCGCCCTTGTGGGCCAGATAGGCCAGGGCGTGGGCGGCGACGGGGAAGCGTTGGCTGTCGGACATGGGCGCTCGTTTCCGCCTCAAGATAGGCGCGGAAAGGGTGTTTCACAAACAGGCGCAACCTTCGCACCTGCAGCACGATTGAATCCCCCGGTGAAAGAGCCTAAAGGCTCGCCGCTGTTTTGATGGGGACCGCGTCGTGCGGCGTCCTCGGAGGACCTTCATGGCCGGCGCCCCCCAGGGCGAGGACGGGACCCCCGTCGTCAGCACCCCGTCCGTTTCCGATCAATCCGCCGCCGCCCCGCCGCATCCCGCGGTCGCGGATCAGCACGGCCATGGCCATGGTCCCGGCGGGGGCAAGGCCGGCAAGCTGGGCCTGATCATCGGCGCCATCGGCGTGGTGTTCGGCGACATCGGCACCAGCCCGCTCTACGCCCTGCGCGAAGCCATCGCCCACGCCCGCGAAGGCGTCGGCGGCGACCTGGCCGTGATCGGCGTCGTCTCCCTGGCCTTCTGGGCGCTGATGGTGGTGGTGACGTTCAAATACGTCTTCTTCCTCATGCGCGCCGACAACAAGGGCGAGGGCGGCACCCTGGCCCTGATGGCCCTGGCCCAGCACGCGGTCGGCCGGCGCAGCGCCCTGATCTTCATCCTGGGCGTCTGCGGCGCGGCCCTGTTCTACGGCGACGGCATCATCACGCCCGCCATCTCGGTGCTCTCGGCCATCGAGGGGGTGAAGGAGGCGCCGGGCGTCGGCGGGGCGCTGGATCCCTTTATCGTGCCGGTGTCCGCCGGCATCCTGGTGGGCCTGTTCCTGGTCCAGGCGCGGGGCACCGCCGGCCTGGCCAAATTCTTCGGCCCGATCACCGCCATCTGGTTCCTGAGCCTGGGCGTCCTGGGCCTGATCCACATCTTCGACGACGTCAGCGTGCTGCGGGCGCTCTCGCCCCATTACGGGGTGCAGCTGCTGCTCAAGGACGGCTTCCTGGGCTTCATCATCCTGGGCAGCGTCTTCCTGGCCGTGACCGGGGCCGAGGCGCTATACGCCGACATGGGCCATTTCGGAAAGGCGCCGATCCGCATCGGCTGGCTGGCCTTCGTCCTGCCGTGCCTGACCCTGAACTATCTCGGCCAGGGCGCTCTGATCCTGGCCCACCCCGGCGCGTCCGAGAACCCGTTCTGGAGCATGGTTCCGCAGGCCGTCTACTGGCCGATGCTGGCGCTGGCGACGGCGGCCACCGTCATCGCCTCCCAGGCGGTCATCACCGGCGCCTTCTCGGTGACCCAGCAGGCGGTGCAGCTGGGCCTGCTTCCGCGCATCCAGATCACCAACACCTCCGAAAGCCAGGCGGGCCAGATCTTCGTGCCGGCGGTGAACGGCCTGCTGATGGTCGGGGTCCTGACCCTGCTGGTCGTGTTCCAGAGCTCGCACAACCTCACCGCGGCCTATGGCGTGGCGGTCACCGGCACCATGCTGGTCAACACCCTGATGGCCTGGTCGGTGATCACCAAGAAGTGGAACTGGCCGCTGTGGGCGGTGCTGGGCTGCCTGATCCCGTTCGGCTTCATCGACACCGTCTTCCTGACCTCGAACCTGCTGAAGATCCCGGACGGGGCCTGGATGCCGCTGGTCCTGGGCGCGGCCTTGGTGCTGCTGATGTGGACCTGGGTCCGGGGCACCCAGATCCTCACCGCCAAGACGCGCAAGGACAGCCTGCCGCTGGCCGACCTGATCGAGATGCTGCGCGCCCGCCCGCCCCACCGCGCGCCCGGGACGGCCATCTTCCTGACCTCGGACCCGGACATCGCGCCCGTCGCCCTGATGCACAACCTCAAGCACAACAAGGTGCTGCACGAGAAGAACGTCATCCTGACGGTGCGCACCAGCGACCGGCCCCGGGTGCCGGACAGCCAGCGGGTGACCATCGAGCCGATCTCGGACGACTTCAAGAAGCTGACCCTGTCCTACGGCTTCATGGAGCAGCCCAACGTGCCCAAGGCGCTCGGCGTCTGCCGCAAGCAGGGCCTGAAGTTCGACATCATGTCGACCAGCTTCTTCCTGGGCCGGCGCTCGGTGGTGGCCTCGGCCGCCGAAGGCATGCCGCTGTGGCAGGACCGGCTGTACATCTTCCTGATGCGCAACGCGGCCAACCCCACCGACTTCTTCCACATCCCGCCCGGCCGCGTGGTCGAGCTGGGCACGCAGGTGTCGGTTTTGACCGGCGAGCGGCGGGGCCGCTATTCCGGCGCGCGCGGACGGCGCATGGCCGAAAAGGCCCGCGGCCCG
>NZ_JBNFOJ010000151.1:0-7424 GCF_057364705.1 Brevundimonas sp. CURTG3B2_SDJG | reverse complement strand
CAGCGCCGCGCGCTGGCGTCGGCGTCGGCGTCGCGGGCGACCCGGCGGGCGGTCAGCTCGTCCTCGATGGCGATCAGTTCGCGGTTCTTCTCGTCCGAAGCCTCCGCGCGGCTCTGGCCGATGGGCCGGCCAGTGATCTCGGCGATGGAGATCGGCTGGGCGCAGACCCGGCCCGAGGCGTCCCACCACTTGCCCGCGGCCTCGCAGCGGTCGCCCGGCGCCTTGACCAGCGCCTGCCAGGCGAAGGTCGCGCCGACCAGCACGGCGAAGGTGCACAGGAACAGCACGCTGAGCCGTTTCATGGTCAGAAGACGATGCATTGGGACGGTCCGAAGCTGGCGCGTTGACGCGGCGTTACGTTGACAGGCCGGGTTAGGCGTACCTATTGCCTGACGCAACATTCCGGCGACTTTGTGGATAGCGCAATGAAGGTTCTCGTCCCCGTCAAACGGGTGATCGACTCCAACGTCAAGGCTCGCGTCAAGGCGGACCAGACCGGCGTCGACCTGGCCAACGTGAAAATGAGCATGAACCCCTTCGACGAGATCGCCGTCGAAGAGGCCGTGCGCATGAAGGAAGGCAAGGAGCATCACGCCGCCGGCACCGCCGACGAGATCGTGGTGGTCTCCATCGGCGTCAGCCAGGCGCAGGAGACGATCCGCAACGCCCTGGCCATCGGCGCCGACCGCGGGATCCTGGTCCAGTCCGACGCCGACCTGGAGCCGCTGGCCGTCGCCAAGCTGCTGAAGGCGGTGGTCGACGAGGAGAAGCCGGACCTGGTCCTGCTGGGCAAGCAGTCGATCGACGGCGACAACAACGCCGTCGGCCAGATGCTGGCCGCCTTGCTGGACTGGCCGCAGGCGACCTTCGCCGGGAAGCTGGAAGTCGCCGGCGGGAAGGCGACCGTGACCCGTGAAGTCGACGGCGGCCTGCAGACCCTGGCGGTGACCCTGCCGGCGGTGGTTTCGGTCGACCTGCGGCTGAACACGCCGCGCTACGCCTCGCTGCCCAACATCATGAAGGCCAAGAAGAAGGAGATCGCCATGAAGGCGGTCGCCGACTACGGCGTCGACACGGCGCCGCGCCTGAAGGTGGTCAAGGTCAGCGAGCCGCCCAAGCGGTCGGCCGGGGTCAAGGTGGCCGACGCCGCCGAACTGGTGTCCAAGCTCAAGTCCGCGGGGGTCCTGTAATGGCCGTTCTCGTCATCGCCGACCACGACGGCTCGGCCGTCCGCGAAACCACGTCCAAGACCGTGACGGCCGCCAAGGGCATCAGCGGCGATGTCGACGTGCTGGTCGTCGGCCAGGGCGCCAAGGCGGCCGCCGACTCGGCCGCCAGGATCGCCGGGGTGCGCAAGGTGCTGCTGGCCGAGAGCGCCGGCCTGGGCAAGGCGCTGGCCGAGGCGGTGGAAGCGACCGTGCTGCCGTTGGCCGGCGGCTACGACGCCATCCTGGCGCCGGCCACCACCGACGGTAAGAACTACGCCCCGCGCATCGCCGCCAAGCTGGACGTCGCCCCGATCTCGGACATCGTCGAAGTCGTCTCGGGCGACACCTTCGTTAGGCCCATCTACGCCGGCAACGCGCTGGAGACGGTGCAGTCCTCGGACGCCAAGAAGGTGATCACCGTGCGCCCGACCGCGTTTGCGGCCGCCGGCGAGGGCGGCTCGGCCGCGGTGGAGACCGTCGCCGGCGCCGACGCGCCCAGGACGACCTCGTGTCGGAAGAGATGGTCAAGTCGGACCGCCCGGAACTGGGCGCCGCCAAGATCGTGGTCTCGGGCGGCCGCGCCCTGGGCTCGGCGGAGGAGTTCCATGCGGTGATGGACCCGCTGGCCGACAAGCTGGGCGCCGCCGTCGGCGCCTCGCGCGCGGCCGTGGACGCGGGCTATGCGCCCAATGACTACCAGGTCGGGCAGACCGGCAAGGTCGTGGCGCCGCAGCTCTACATCGCCATCGGCATCTCGGGCGCCATCCAGCACCTGGCCGGCATGAAGGATTCCAAGGTGATCGTGGCGATCAACAAGGATCCGGACGCGCCGATCTTCCAGGTCGCCGACTACGGCCTGGTCGCGGACTACAAGACCGCCGTGCCGGAGCTGATGAAGGCGCTGGGGTGACCTTGTTTCCGCTCACCCCCGCGAAAGCGGGGACCTAGTCCTTGGATCCGAAGGGCCATGGGACAGGCGGTCATGATCTCCTGGCGACACCGATCTTCCAAAGTGCTGGGTCCCCGCTTTCGCGGGGATGAACGGTGATGGGCGAGGCCAGGAGCATCCATGTCCGGCTCACCCCCGGCGCGTCCACCGATCGTATCGACGGCTGGGACGTGGACCCAGACGGCCGCCCCATCCTCAAGGTCCGCGTGCGCGCCCGGCCCGTCGAGGGCGAGGCCAACGCCGCGCTGATCAAGCTCCTCGCCCAAACCCTCGGCGTGGCGAAGTCGGCGGTGTCGCTGGAGCGGGGCGGGCAGTCGCGGACCAAGCGGATCGCGGTCGCGGGACTGTCCGAGGACGACCTGAAAGCCCGTCTTACGGACTTGTAATGTTTCCGGCCTTGTCGCGGCGCGGCGCAGGCCTTTGTAATCCGCCCCCAGTTGCGCCGCCCGGCGCATAGGGGAGCTTTTCATATGAGACTTCGCCGCCTGCGGGGCCCCAGCCTCGCCGCCCTCGCCGTGCTGGCCCTGGGGGCCTGCGCCACCACCGGATCGACGGGCGCCGCCGCCGACAAGCCCGCGACGACCCGCGAACGCGCGCCCCTGGCGACCGGCCTGGATTATGCGGCCAATCCCGATCCCTTCCCCTCGACCTATCGCGGCCTGCCGCGCGAGAACCTGGCGATCGTCGGCGGCACGGTGTTCACCGGCGCGGGCCAGAAGATCGAGAACGGCGTGGTCGTGGTGACCGACGGGCGGGTGGCCGCGGTCGGCGACGCCTCGACCCCCGTGCCGTCCGGCTATCGGGTGGTGGACGCGCGGGGGCGGTTCGTGACCCCGGGCATCATCGACGTCCACTCGCACCTGGGCGTCTATCCCTCGCCGGGCGTCACCGGCATGAGCGACGGCAACGAGGCGACCAGCCCCAACACGGCGCAGGTCTGGGCCGAGCACAGCCTGTGGCCGCAGGACCCGGGCTTCAACACCGCCCGCGCCGGCGGGGTGACGACGTTGCAGATCCTTCCGGGGTCCGCCAACCTGTTCGGCGGTCGCGGCGTGACGGTGCGCAACGTGCCCTCGGTGACCATGCAGGGGATGAAGTTCCCCAACGCCCCCTACGGCCTGAAGATGGCCTGCGGCGAGAACCCCAGCCGGGTCTACGGCGGCCGCAACCAGAGCCCGGCGACCGGCATGGGCAACATGGCGGGCTATCGCGCCGCCTTCATCGCCGCGCGGGAGTACAAGGCCAAGTGGGACAAGTGGCGCGAGGACGGCGAAGGCTCGCCGCCGACCCGCAACCTGCAGCTGGAGACCCTGGCCGGCGTCCTGGACGGCTCCATCCTGGTGCAGAACCACTGCTACCGGGCCGACGAGATGGCCATGATGATCGACCTGGCCAAGGAGTTCGGCTACCGGGTCACCGCCTTCCACCACGCCATCGAGGCCTACAAGGTCGCGCCGCTGCTGGCCCGCGAGGGCATCTGCGCCGACATGTGGACCGGCTGGTGGGGCTTCAAGATGGAGGCCCTGGACGCGGTCGAGGCCAACGCCGCCCTGGTCGACGCCCAGCCCAACAGCTGCGCGGTCATCCACTCCGACGACGCCGAGCTGACCCAGCGGCTGAACCAGGAAGCCGCCGCGGCCGTGGCCGCCGGCCGCCGGATCGGGATGAACATCCCCGAGGAGCGGGCCATCAGCTGGATCACGCTGAACCCCGCCCGTTCGCTGGGCATCGCCGACCAGACCGGCTCGCTGGAGGCCGGCAAGCGCGCCGACGTGGTGATCTGGAGCGCCAATCCGTTCAGCGTCTACGCCCGCGCCGATCAGGTGTTCATCGACGGAGGCCTGGCCTTCGACCGCATGAACCCCGCCTACCAGCCCGTGTCCGACTTCGAGCTGGGCCAGCCCGGTTTCAACATTCCCGCCGCCAACGTCCCGCAGGGAGCCCGCTGATGCGCCTCAGGAACCTCATCCTCGGCGCGGTCTCCCTGGCCGCGCTCGCAAACCCGACCTTCGCCCAGGAGCTGACCGCCATCACCGGCGGCCGGGTCCTGACCGGGACCTCGGCGATCGAGAGCGGGACCGTCGTTATTCAGAACGGCCGGGTCGTCTCGGTCGGGGCCGGCGCCGCGCCCTCCGGCGCCCGCGTCATCGACGCGCGGGGCAAGGTGGTCGCGCCCGGCTTCGTCGCGGTCGACAGCGGCCTGGGCGGTTCGGAAATCTCGTCGGTGAACGGCTCCGACGACCTGTCGAACGAAGCCAATTCCGTCAGCGCCGCATTCGACGTGTCCTACGGCCTGGATCCCTGGTCCTTCACCCTGCCTGTGGCGCGGTTGGGCGGGATCACCCGCGCGGTGGTGGTGCCCAACCACGCCGGCGGCGGGGGCGGCGGCCACGCCCACGACGATTCCGACTTCGCGGGCGTCCAGCACGGCTTGCAGTCGCCCAGCCTGTTCGCCGGCCAGGCGGCGATCATCCACCTGGCCCAAGGCAACGACATCCTGGTCAAGCCGCGCGTGGCCATGGTCGCGCCGTTCGGCGAGGCCGGGGCCGGGGTCGCCGGCGGGGCCAGGGGCGCGGAGTTCACCCAGTTCAAGGAGACCCTGGCCGAGGTCAGGCTCTACGCCCGCAACCGCGCCGCCTACGACCGCGCCGGCCTGCGCGAGCTCAGCCTGTCCCGCGCCGACCTGGAGGCCCTGATCCCGGTGGCCAACGGAAGCATGCCGCTGATCGTCACCGTCCGCCGGGCGGCCGATATTCAGCAGGTCCTGCGGCTGGCCCGCGAGGAGGGGGTGAAGGTCATCCTGGACGGCGCCGAGGAGGGCTGGCTGGTCGCCGATCAGATCGCCGCCGCCGGCGTGCCGGTTCTGCTGAACCCGACGTCCAACCTCCCGGGCAATCTGGAGACGCGTGCCGCGCGGATGCAGAACGCCGCGGCCCTGGACGCCGCCGGAGTGGTCATCGCCATCAAGGGCGCCGAGGGCTCGGTCCACCGAGCCCGCGAGACCCGCTACAACGCCGGCAACGCCGTCTCGCACGGCCTGCCCTATGCGTCGGCGATCGAGGCGATCACGGTCAATCCGGCCAAGATCTTCGGCATGGCCGGCCAGTTCGGCGAGTTGCGCCCCGGCGCGGCGGCCGACGTCGTGGTCTGGTCCGGCGATCCCCTCGAACCGCTGTCGATCGCCGAGACGATCTTCGTCAATGGCCAGGAGCAGGCGCCCACGAGCCGCCAATTCCTGCTGCGCGACCGCTATCGGGACGGCGGTGAAGGGGCGATGCCGCCGGCCTACAGCCGCTAAGGGGTTAGGTTTTAGGTTCTAGGGTCTAGGGAAGTATGCTTGGAGCAGTCGCTTACTGTCCCTAGTCCCTAGAACCTGACCCCTAGCCCCTTCATGACCCGCATCTTCATCGACGCCGACGCCTGTCCGGTGAAGGACGAGGTGTATCGTGTGGCCGAACGCTATGGGCTGCGTGTGTTCGTGGTCTCCAACGGCTGGATCAACACGCGGCGCGAGCCGTGGATCGAGCAGGTGGTGGTCGACGCCGGGCCCGACGTCGCCGACGACTGGATCGCCGAGCGGGCCGGGCCGGGCGACATCGTGATCACCGCCGACATCCCGCTGGCCGACCGCTGCCTGAAGGCCGGCGCGCAGGCGCTCAAGTCGAACGGGACGCCGTTCACCCCTGATTCCATCGGCTCGGCCTTGGCCGGGCGGATGGTGGGCGAGCACCTGCGGTCCATGGGCGTGGCGACGTCCGGGCCTCCGCCGTTCGGCCCCAAGGACCGCTCGGCCTTCCTGCAAGCGCTCGACCGGGCGGTGGTGATGGCCAAGCGTGTGATCCAATGACCGTCATCCCCGAGGGCGAGCTGGAGTTCCGCTTCTTCCGGGCCGGCGGCCCGGGCGGGCAGAACGTCAACAAGGTCTCGACCAGCGTGCAACTGCGGTTCGATGCGGCCAACTCGCCCTCGCTGACCCCGGCGGTGCGCGAACGGCTGTTGAAACTGGCCGGCAGCCGCGCCACCCAGGCGGGCGAAATCCTGATCACGGCCGTGCGCCATCGCACCCAGGAGCGGAACCGCGCCGACGCCGTGGAACGGCTGCAGGCGCTGGTCGACGAGGCCTCGGTAAAGCCCGTGTTCCGGGTGCCGACCCGGCCAACGCGGGCCTCCAAGGAACGGCGCCTGGAGGGCAAGGCGAAGCGGTCTTCCGTCAAGAGCGGGCGCGGGCGTCCGAGAACCGACGACGGATGACGGAACCGGACGGCCACGCTTGCCGTTAAGGCCCAGCTTGGGCCGATGCAGCGGCCCGTTGTTCAACAAAAGGGCGCCCCCGCATGAAACTCGCCTCCCTCCCCCTGATCGCCGTTTCGGCTGCCGTGTTCGCCCTGGCCGCCTGCCAGAGTCCCGAAGAGAAGGCCAAGACCGACGCGGAACGGCCGAACAGCGAGGGCGCCAGCGCGGCCGAGATCGCCGCCCGGGCGACGACGCGCCAGGCGTCGATGACGCCGGCCGAGCGCGAGGAGTTCCGCAACGGGATGATCGAGATGCTGGACCAGGCCGGCCAGAACCGCGCCGAGGGCCACGTCCGCGTGGAGGGCGTCGAGGACCAGGTGGTCGCCATGCAGCCGCTGCAGTCGCACAACTTCACCGTCCCGATGACCCAGGGCACGCCCTATCTGATCTTCGCCGTCTGTGATGGGGACTGCACGGTCGTGGACCTGGCGCTGGTCAACAGCGCGGGCGAGACGATCAAGTCCGACACCGACAGCGGCGACTTCCCGGTCCTGGACTACACGCCGACCGCCGCCGGGACCTACACGGTCCGCATGACGATGGCCGAATGCAAGCTGGCGCCTTGCTACGCCGGCGCGCGGGTCTACCGGAAGTCCTGACGCCGACGGGGAAGGGTCAGCGCCGGGTGGCGCTGACCCTTCCCTCCTAGGGGGCGGGCCGGAACAGCAGAGCCGCGACCTTGCCGCTGTCGTCGAAGCCGATGATCCATTGCGTCGCCGCATTGGCGAAGACCACGGCGAACAGATCGGCCCCGTCCTCGGAGCCGACGAAGTCGACGGCCTGCAGCGCGCCGAATCCCCGGATCAGGGGCAGGACCTGGCCCTCCTGTTCGCGAACCTTGCCGGCCAGATCTTCGTCATGACCGAATAGTCCAGGGCGCCGGCCTGAGCGCCGGCGATGATGGCGCGCAGGGTCTCTTCGGCCTTCGGGTTGGTCGGGACGGCCCCCGGGTTCGGCGCAGCGGGCCGCGGCGC
>NZ_JBNFOJ010000150.1:0-7435 GCF_057364705.1 Brevundimonas sp. CURTG3B2_SDJG | reverse complement strand
CTCGGGATGAACGCCGGACAGCCGCCCGTCCTCGAACACGACCAGCGCGCTGCGGCGGCCCAGCTCGCTTCGGGATCGGGGAAGCGGGGCCCGGCGCTCGGGACTTCGGGGGAAGCCGGTGACGCAGATCGAGCCTGGCGCGGGACGTTCGCCGGAAGCGGGCGGCCGGATAGATGTCCGACGGTCCGGTCGCGTCGACGATGCGTACGGCGTCGACCGGCCCGGCTCCCTCGGTCGCGCCGACAGCCGCGGCGACCTCCGCCGGCGTGCGGCCTAGCAGGGCGCTGACCGGAACCCTCGCCGGCGTCGCCTGCGGCCCCTGCAAGGCCGCGGCCAGGGCGAACGCGGCCAGGCTCATCGCTTGTTCAACGCCACCAGGAAGACCTCGGCGCTGTCCTTCCGGCTGGATTGGGGCTTGACGTACTTCACCGTCTCGAACTCTTCGCGCAGCCGGGCCAGCACGCCGCCGGCGTCGCCGCCCTGGAAATTCTTCGACACGAAGCTGCCGCCCGGTTTCAGCGTCCGGATGGCGAAGTCCGCCGCGATCTCGATCAGGGCGATGATCTTCAGGTGGTCGGTCTGGCGGTGGCCGACGGTGTTGTGGGCCATGTCGGACAGGACCAGGTCGGGCGCGCCGCCCAGCAGGTCGATCATCCGCTGATCGACGCCCGGCTGGGTGAAGTCGGCCTGGATCAGCTCCGCGCCCGGCACCGGCTCGATCGGCAGCAAGTCCACGCCCACCACCGCCTTGGCGCCCCGTTGCAGCGCCACCTGGACCCAGCCGCCCGGCGCCGCGCCCAGGTCGATGACCCGGCTCCCGGGCTTGATCAGCCGGAAGCGGTCGTCGATCTCGATCAGCTTGAAGGCCGCGCGGCTGCGCCAGCCCTCGGCGCGGGCGCGCTCGGACCACTTGTCCGACAGTTGGCGCTTGATCCACTGCTGGCTGGACATCGACTTGGTGTCCGCCGTCTTCATCTTCGTGCCCATGCCGCGCCCGGCGGCCGTGCCGCCGGTGGGCGGGCGCACCATTCTTCGGCGTTCGACAGGCTTTTCCTCGTCGCTCATGCATCCCACATAGCCGCGACCGGGTTTGCGGGCTATGACCCCGCGACATTTCAACGGAGCGCGCCCATGGCCGACACCCTCACCTTCACCCTGGACAACGGCGACGGCCAAGGCGGCGACGTCGTCATCAAGCTGCGCCCCGACCTGGCTCCCAACCACGTCAGGCAGATCACCGATCTGGCGTCCGAAGGCTTCTACGACGGCGTGGTCTTCCACCGCGTCATCCCCGGCTTCATGGCCCAGGGCGGCGACCCGACCGGCACGGGCACCTCGGGCTCCTCGAAGCCGAACCTGAAGCAGGAGTTCTCGGCCGAACCGCACGTCCGGGGCGTCTGCTCCATGGCCCGCACCTCGGATCCCAACAGCGCCAACAGCCAGTTCTTCATCGTCTTCGACGACGCCACCTTCCTGGACAATCAGTACACCGTCTGGGGCCAGGTGGTCGAAGGCATGGAGCACGTCGACGCCCTGCCCAAGGGCGAGCCGCCCCGCGCGCCGGGCAAGATCGTCAAGGCGACGGTGGCTTGAGCCGCCTACTCCTCCCCCGCGTTTGGGAGGCTTGGTCCACCGAGTATCAGACCGCCATCGGGCGGCTGATACTCGTGTGTTCCGTTTTGGAGAGAAGCCTCGCGTTCTCGATCCATCATCTTTCTAAGGCAGCAGACGAAGCTGACGACGATGTTCGCCTGACAGAATACGCCCGTAAAGCATCTGACCCGCTGTCCGAGAACGGCAGACGTATCCAAGCATTGGCTGCCGAGATACTCGGCGAAGGAGTAGCGTCAGCGCTGAGCGCCGACTTGATCGCTCTAGCCGAGAAGCGAAACATCGTTGTCCATGGTAGCCACGGTCCTGAAGATGGTTTGGGGCTCATCTCCAAATTTCCGCGTGATCGAAAGGCCATCTGGGATCGCAACATGCCGTCGTTGTTTGGCGGCAAGTCCGCAATTGATGACTTGGCCTATGAGGCAGAGCGTTTGGTGGAACAGATCGCTGACTTGGGCGCGAAGGCCTCCGGCCTGCGGAGCTGAATCCTACTCAATCTCCACCACCTCGACCCGCGGTCCGTTCAGAACCAGGGCGATCTCGCCGCGCTTCAGCTTCAGGGCGTCCTCGCCGAACAGCTGACGGCGCCAGCCCTTCAGCGCCTCGACATTGGCGTTGTCGTCCAGCGCGATCTTCTCCAGGTCGGCGACGTTGGCGATGAGTTTGGTTGCCACGCCGGCGTTGTCGCTCTTGGCCTTCAGCAGCACCTTCAGCAGCTCGACCACCGACGGCGGGGCCGGCTGGTTGTGCGACGGGCGCTCCAGCTTGGGCGCGTGGGCTTCCGGATCGGCCAGCACCCGCTTCAGCTCGGCCGTCAGCTCCAGGCCCAGGCGCGAAGCGCCGAAGCCCTTGGGCACCGAACGCAGGCGGTTGAAGGCGTCCGGGTCGGTCGGCCCCTGGGCCGCGATCTCGTCGATCGCCTCGTCCTTCAGAATGCGTCCGCGCGGCTGGTCGCGCTCCTGCGCCGCCCGCTCGCGCCACACGGCGGTGGCCACGAAGGCGGCCAGATACTTGGCGGCGTACTTCTTCGGCTTCAGCCGCCGCCACGCCTTCTCCGGATCGGTGTCGTAGAGCGCCGGATCGGTCAGGTCCTCCATCTCGGCCATCACCCACTCCAGCCGGCCGTCCTTCTTCAGCCGGTCGCGCAGCTTGGGATACAGGGCCGCCAGATGGGTCACGTCGCCCAGGGCGTAGATCAGCTGGGCGTCCGACAGCGGCCGCCGGGCCCAGTCGGTGAAGCGGCTGCCCTTGTCGACCTCCTGGCGCAGCATCTGCCGCACCAGGGCCTCGTAGGACACCTGGTCGCCGAAGCCCGCGGCCATGGCGGCCACCTGGGTGTCGAACATCGGCTTGGGCATGGCGCCCAGCTTGACGAAGATCTCCACGTCCTGCCGGGCGGCGTGGAACACCTTCAGGATCGATTCGTCCCGCATCAGGTCCAGGAACGGCGACAGGTCCAGGTCTTCCGCCAGCGGGTCGATGATCGCGGCGTCGGTCGGCGAAGCGGCCTGGATCAGGCACAGCTTGGGCCAGTACGTCGTCTCCCGCATGAACTCGGTGTCGACGGTGATGAAGGGCTGGTCGGCCAGGCGCGCGCAGAATTCCCGCAGCGCCTCGGTGGTGGTGATCGGCGTCATTCGGATGCTATAGCCCCGCGCGACGCGGTTGTGGCAAGAGCCGCGCTTCAATTCCGCCCTCTGATTCAGGCCCGTGACCGATGAGCGACACCCCCCAAAGCCTTCGAAACGGCCTGACCTACGCCGACGCGGGGGTCGATATCGACGCCGGCGAGATGCTGGTGGACGCCATCAAGCCCCTGGCGAAGTCCACGCGCCGCCCCGGCGCGGACGCCGCCCTGGGGGGGTTCGGGGCCCTGTTCGACCTCAAGGCCGCGGGTTTCGAGGACCCGCTGATCGTCGCCACCACGGACGGCGTGGGCACCAAGCTGAAGATCGCCATCGAGACCGGCCGGCATGACGGCGTCGGCGTCGACCTGGTGGCCATGTGCGTCAACGACCTGCTGGCTCAGGGCGCCGAGCCCCTGCTGTTCCTGGACTACTACGCCACCGGCAAGCTCGAGATCGACGCCGCCCGCCGCGTCGTCGCCGGCATCGCCGAGGGCTGCCGCCAGGCCGGCTGCGCCCTGGTGGGCGGCGAGACGGCCGAAATGCCCGGCATGTACGCCGGCGGCGACTACGACCTGGCCGGCTTCAGCCTGGGCGCCGTCGAACGCGGCCACGCCCTGCCCTATCTGGACCGCCAGGCGGCCGGCGACATCATCATCGGCTTGGCCTCGTCGGGCCCGCACTCCAACGGCTATTCGCTGATCCGCAAGGTCGTGGAGAAGTCGGGCCTCGGCTGGGACGCGACGCGCCCTTCGCCAAGGACCGCACCCTGGCCCAGGCCCTGATGGAGCCGACCCGCATCTATGTGAAGCCGGTCCTGCCGCTGATGAAGGCGGGCCTGGTCAAGGGCGCGGCGCACATCACCGGCGGCGGCTTGATCGAGAATCCGCCGCGCTGCATCGCCGATGGGCTGAAGGCGTCGTTCGACTGGGACGCCTGGCCCATGCCCCAGGTGTTCCAGTGGCTGGGCGAGGTCGGCGGAATCTCGGATCACGAGCTGCGCCGCACCTTCAACTGCGGTGTGGGCTTCATCCTGGTGGTGGCGCCCGAGAACGCCGAGCCCGTGCTGGCCGCGCTGTTGAACGCGGGCGAGGTCGCCTTCGTCTGCGGCCAGCTGGAAGCGGCCTAGACCGCGGCTTCCATGTCCCTCCTTCCCGCCCGGCGCGTCCCCGTCGCGATCCTGATCTCCGGGACCGGGTCGAACATGGCCGCCCTGATCGACGCCGCCCGCGCCCCGACGCTCCGTTCGAGGTGGTCCTGGTGGCTGTCCAACACGCCGGACGCCGGGGGTCTGGCCGTCGCCGCGGCGAAGGGCGTTCCGGCCCTGGCCGTCGATCATCGCTCCTTCGGCAAGGACCGCGAGGCGCACGAGCGGGCGGTCGACGAGATCCTGCGCGCGCACGGCGTCCAGGTCGTGGCCCTGGCCGGCTATATGCGGCTTCTGACCCCCTGGCTCGTCGGCCGCTGGGCCGGCCGGATGCTGAACATCCATCCCAGCCTCCTGCCCAGGTATCCGGGGCTGGACACCCACGCCCGTGCGCTCGCCGCCGGCGACGCCGAGGCCGGCTGCACCGTCCACCTGGTCACCGAGGGCGTCGACGAGGGGCCGATCCTGGACCAGGCCGCCGTGCCGGTTCTGCCCGGCGACACGCCCGCCGACCTGGCCCAGCGCGTTCTGGCCGCCGAGCACGCCCTTTATCCCCGGGCGCTGGCGGCCTTCTGCCAGGCCCTGCATTAGAATTTTGTAATCTGGCGCGTTTCCCGGCGACAGGCGGCCCCTGAGGAGTCAGGTTGCCGGCAATTTCAACCCTCCGGTGGCTTTCATGCTCAAACTTCGCCTCATGGCCTGCGCCGCCGGCGCCGCCGTCACCCTCGCCGCGGGCCTCGCGGCCGCTCCGTCCCTGGCCCAGACCGCGCCGCCGATCGTCGAGATTCCGGCCGCAGACCACGCCGAGATCGGCCAGTTCGGCTTCGACGCCGCCGGCATGGACACCTCGATCACCCCCGGAACCGACTTCAACCGCTACGCCAGCGGGACCTATCTGCGCACCACCCCGATCCCCGGCGACAAGACCTCGTACGGCGTGTTCGACATGCTGTACGACCGCTCGCAGGACAATCTGCGCGCCCTGATCGACGAAAGCGCCGCCAATCCGGGCGCCAGCGCGGACGCCGGCCGCATCGGCGCGTTCTACGGCAGCTTCATGGACGAGGCGGCGGTCGAGCGGCTGGGCGCCTCGCCCCTGCAGGCCGATCTGGCCGAGGTCCGCGCCGCAGACACCCGCGAGAAGATGGCCGCCCTGATGGGCCGCTCGCAGGGCCAGTTCGGCGCCAGTATCTTCGGGATCGCGATCTTCGAGGACCTGAAGGATCCGAACAAGACCAGCGCCTACGTCTTCCAGGGCGGCCTCGGCCTGCCCGACCGCGACTACTACCTGGAGCCCCAGTTCGCCGAGCAGCGGGCGGCCTACCAGGCCTATGTCGCGCGCGCGCTGACCCTGGCCGGCTGGCCCGACGCGGAGCGCGCGGCCGCCGACGTCATGGCCTTCGAGACGCGCCTGGCCGAAAATCACTGGACCACGGTCCAGACCCGGCAGATCGACAAGATCTACAACCCCACCACCGTCGCCCAGCTGATGACCGACGCCCCCGGGTTCGACTGGCGGGCCTGGGCCGAGGGCGCGGGGGTGTCCCACGTTCCGACCCTGATCGCGGGCACCAACACCGCCTTCCCCGGCATGGCCCGGGTCTACGCCGAGACGCCGGTCGCGACGCTGCAGTCCTGGCAGGCCTTCCATTTGGTCGACCAGGCCGCCGCCTATCTGTCATCCGACTTCGTGGACGCCCATTTCGCCTTCCACGGCACCGTCCTGGCCGGCCAGCCCGAGAACCGTCCGCGCTGGAAGCGGGGCGTCGAGCTGGTGGACGGCTCACTCGGCGAGTCGCTCGGCCGCGAGTACGTCGCCCGCCACTTCCCCGCCGAGTCCAAGGCCCAGATGGAGGAGTTGGTCGCCAACCTGCGCCGCGCCATGACCGCCCGCATCGAGCGGCTGGACTGGATGAGCCCCGAGACCAAACGCCAGGCGCTCTACAAGATGAGCCGCTTCGGGGTGAAGATCGGCTATCCCGAGCAATGGCGCAGCTACGACGGCCTGCGTTTGGTCGAGGGCGATCTGTACGGCAACGTCGAGCGCTCGGCGGCCTTCGAATGGGCCTGGAACGTCGGCAAGCTGACCCGCCCGGTCGATCCCCTGGAGTGGGGCATGACGCCCCAGACGGTGAACGCCTACTACAACCCGCCGCGCAACGAGATCGTCTTCCCGGCCGCCATTCTGCAGGCGCCCTTCTTCGATCCCCACGCCGATCCCGCGATCAACTACGGCGGCATCGGCGCCGTCATCGGCCACGAGATCACTCACGGCTTCGACGACCAGGGCCGCAAGGTCGACGGCGACGGGGTGCTGCGCGACTGGTGGACCGCCGAGGACGCCGCCAAGTTCGAAGAGCGGGCCCGGGTGCTCGGGGCCCAGTATTCGGCCCTGGCGCCGTTCGAGGGGGTCAACGTCAACGGCGACCTGACCATGGGCGAGAACATCGCCGACCTGGGCGGGCTGCTGCTGGCGCTGGACGCCTACCACCTGTCGCTGAACGGCCGGCCGGCTCCGGTCATCAACGGCCTGACCGGCGACCAGCGCGTCTTCCTGGGCTGGGCCCAGGTCTGGCGCGAGAACATCCGTGACGAGGCCCTGCGCCAGCAGGTCACCGTCGATCCGCACTCGCCGGCTCAGTACCGGGCCGGGGCCACGGTCCGCAACATCGACGCCTGGTACGAGGCCTTTGGCGTCAAGCCGGGCGACGAACAGTACCTGGCCCCCGAGGCGCGCGCCCGCATCTGGTGACGAGCCAGCTTTGACAGACGAACGCCCCGGCGCACGATCGCCGGGGCCGTTGTTTTTGGCCTGGACCCGCTCCGACATTCACTGTCGGGGGAAGGTCTCCATTCTCTCGTCCGTCATGGCCGGGCTTGGCCCGGCCATCCATAGCTGCAAGAGGCGGTCAAACGGCCTCGGTTCCAGTCGTCGACGTCCATGGATTCCCGGCGCAAGGCCGCGAATGACGGCGTCAGTATCGTTCGACCCTAGTTCGGGCGACGGCGCGGCGGCGTCGTCGCGGCGCCCGCGACCGCGCCAATCGCGGCA
>NZ_JBNFOJ010000149.1:0-7447 GCF_057364705.1 Brevundimonas sp. CURTG3B2_SDJG | reverse complement strand
GGGCAGGCGGGCGGTGCGCGCCTCGCCTAGCGCCGCGCGGACGCGGCGCAGGTTGGCGGCCGCGGCCTCCAGCTCGTTGTTGTTCGTCAGCGCCTGGGCGATCAGGTCGTCCAGCACCGCGTCGTCGTACAGGCGCCACCAATCGTCCCGGGGAACGGCCTGGGCCGTCACCGCGGGGTTGGCGGATCCCATGAAGGCGCCCGACGCTGAGGGGGGAAGGGTAGCGTCAGGCGCCTTCGGCCCGACCGCGCACGAGGCCAGCAGAAGGCTGGCTCCGGCGGTTGCGGTCAGGAACCGGAGAGAGGGTCGGATCGTCATCAAGCGTCTCCCAGCCGCGGTGCAGCCGGCTCGGGTTGTTCATGAGGCGGCAGGCCGCCGGTGGTCGGGATCTCTTTCTCCTTGACCGGAGGCTGGGGCATCTTCGACGCCAGCCAGCGGCTGATGACGTAGAACACCGGGGTGAAGATCAGGCCGAAGAGCGTCACGCCCAGCATGCCCGAGAACACCGCCGTGCCCAGCGACTGACGCATCTCCGCGCCAGGGCCGGTCGCCAGCATCAGCGGCACGACGCCGAAGATGAAGGCGAACGAGGTCATCAGGATCGGCCGCAGACGGGTCCGGGCCGCCTGGATGGCCGCATCCCAGCGGTTCATCCCGTCGTCTTCCTCGGCCTGCTTGGCGAACTCCACGATCAGGATCGCATTCTTCGCCGCCAGGGCGATCAGCACCACCAGCCCGATCTGGACCAGGATGTTGTTGTCGAGGCCGCGCAGATTGACCCCGATCATGGCCGCCAGCACGCACATCGGCACGATCAGCACCACGGCGAGCGGTAGGGTGAAGGCCTCGTACTGGGCCGCCAGAACCAGGAAGACGAAGATCACGGCCATCAGGAAGACCAGCGTCGTCCCGCCGCCTCCCGCCAGCTTCTCCTGCAGGGCCAGTTCGGTCCATTCGTACGAGAAACCGGGCGGCAAGGCGTTGGCCGCCAGCTGTTCCATGGTCGCCAGGGCCTGGCCGGACGAGACGCCCGGCGCCGCCTGCCCCTGCAGCTCGGAAGCCGGGAACAGGTTGTAGCGCACCACCCGCGACGGGCCGGAGTCGTCGTTCAGCGTCGCCACCGAGCCGATCGGCACCATGGCGCCGGAGGCCGAACGGGTCTTCAGATTGGCGATGTCGGCCGTGTCGTCGCGATAGGACGGCTCCGCCTGGGCGGTCACGCGGAACGTGCGGCCCAGGAAGTTGAAGTCGTTGACGTAGGCCGAGCCCAGATAGATCCCCAGGGTGTCGAATACGTCCTGGGGCTGGACGCCCATCATCAGCGCCTTGTCGCGGTCGACGTCGGCGGAGATCCGCGGCGAGCCGGTGTTGTACAGCGAGAAGACCTGCTGCACGCGCTCCGGCGACTGAGCCGCGGCGCCCATCATGGCGAAGGTGGCTCCCTCCAGCGCGCGATAGCCGCCGCCGGAGCGATCCTGGATCATCATCTTGAAGCCGTTGCCGTTGCCCAGGCCTTGGACCGAGGGCGGGGCGATGACGAAGATGTTGGCGTCCTCGATGCCGAAGGTCGCGCCGGTGATGGCTCCGGCCAGGGCGGCGGCCGCCGTTTCGGGCGTCTTGCGGTGATCGAACTCGTCCAGGCGGACGAAGATGGTCGCCGAGTTGGAGCCGAACGAGAAGCTGGCGCCGTCCAGGCCGGCGAAGGCCACGGTGCCGTCAACGCCCTCGGTCTTCTCGATGATGTTCCGGGCCTGGGTCATCACAGCTTCGGTGCGTTCCAGCGAAGCGCCCGCGGGCAGCTGGATCACGCCGATCAGATAGCCCTGGTCCTGGTCCGGGATGAATCCGGTCGGAGTCTCCAGCACGCGCCAGGCGGTCGCCGCCAGCAGGCCGGCGTAGATCACCAGCACGATGGCGACGGCGCGCACCAGGCGGGCGGTGAGGCGGCCGTACTTGTCCGACAGCCAGTCGAAGCCGTCGTTGAAGCGGCGGCCGGCCCAGCCGCCGTACCAGGTGATGGAGTTCCACAGGCCCGGCTTGCGCACCGGTTCGGAGTGCAGGTCGTGGGGCTTCAGCAGCACCGCGGCCATGGCCGGCGACAGGGTCAGCGAGACCAGCAGCGAGATCACCGAGGCCGAGGCGATGGTCACCGCGAACTGCTGGTAGAAGATGCCGGGGATGCCGGGCACGAAGGCGGTCGGCACGAACACCGACACGAGCACCAGGCCGATGGCGATCAGGGCGCCGGACACTTCCTTCATCGACCGATAGGCGGCCTCCTTGGGCGTCAGCCCCTGTCGGATATAGCGCTCGACGTTCTCGACCACGACGATGGCGTCGTCGACCACGATGCCGATGGCCAGCACCAGGCCGAACAGCGACAGCGAGTTGATCGAATAGCCCAGCGCCAGCAGCACCGCGAAGGTGCCGACCAGCGACACGGGGATGGCCACGATCGGGATGATGGCGGCGCGCCAGGTCTGCAGGAAGACGATGACCACCAGCACGACCAGGATCATCGCCTCGAACACGGTGTGCTCGACCGCCTTGACCGACTCGGCCACGAACTCCGTCGGGTTGTAGGGGACCGAGATGGCCATGCCCTGGGGCAGCTGGGCCTTCACGGCCTCGATCTCGGCCATGACCTTGGCGGCGGTGTCCAGCGCGTTGGCGCCGGGCTGCTGCTGGATCGCCAGGGCGACGCCCGGCTGGCCGTCGAAATAGCCGCGGATGCCGTAGTCCTGCGATCCCAGCTCGACGCGGGCGACGTCGCGGACGCGGGTGGTGCGTCCCTGGGCGTCGGTCTTGATGACGATCTCGCCGAACTGGTCCGGGCTGCTCAGGCGCGACTGGACCTGCACCGGCAGCTGGAAGGCCGCGGCGTTGGTCGGGAAGGGCGGCTGGCCGATGGCGCCGGCGGCGGCCGAGCTGTTCTGAGCGCGCAGGGCGCCCACGATCTCCTGGGCCGTCAGGTTGCGGGCGGCCGCCTTCGCCGGGTCGATCCAGACCCGCATCGAATAGTTGCCGCCGCCGAACACCTGCACCGCGCCCACGCCGTCCAGCCGCAGGAAGCGGTCGCGCAGCGTCGAGTTGGCGTAGTTGCCGATGTAGTCGTTGGCCAGGCTTCGGTCGGGCGAGGTCAGACCCACGATCAGCAGGAAGTCCTGCTGCTGCTTGTTCACGGTCACGCCGATCTGGCGCACCGGTTCAGGCAGGCGGGGCTCGGCCAGCGAAACCCGGTTCTGGACCAGCACCTGGGCGGCGTCGAGGTCGGTTCCGGGTTCGAAGGTGACGGTGATCGTCGCCACCCCGTCCGAGGTCGAGGACGACGAGATGTAGAGCATTCGCTCGACCCCGTTGACCTCCTGCTCGATCGGCGCGGCCACGGTCTCGGCCATGGTCTCGGCCGAGGCGCCCGGATAGACGGCGGTCACCGCGATGGTGGGCGGCGCGATCTCCGGATACTGCGACAGCGGCAGCAGCGGATAGGCGAACGCGCCCAGCAGGGTGATGAACACCGAGATGACGGCCGCGAATATCGGCCTGTCGATGAAGAAGCGTGAGATGTTCATGGCGCGATCAGTCGCCCGAGACGCTGTTGGCGAACGTGGCGGTCGAGGCGGGAGCCACTGTGGTGACCGGAGCCTGCGACTGCTGCGCGACCGGGGCGATGCGGCCGTTCTTCGGCTGCACCTTCATGCCCGGCTGCTGGATGCGCTGGACGCCGTTGATGATGACGCGGTCGGTCGGCTGGAGGCCCGAGCGGATGACCCGCAGGCCGTCCACGAGCGGCCCCAGCTGCACCGGGCGCGGGGCGACCGCGTTGTCGCGGCCGACCACGTAGACGATGCGGCGGGCCTGGTCGGTGGCGATCGCGGCGTCGGGCACCAGCATGGCCTGGTAGCTGCCGGCGCCGGCCAGGCGGGCCTGGCCGAACATGCCGGGCTTCAGGAAGCCGTCCGCGTTGGGGATCAGCGCGCGCAGGCGGATGACGCCCGAGGCCGTGTCCACCGCGTTGTCGGTGAAGTCCAGCCGGCCCGAACGGGTGTAGCTGGTCTCGTCCTGCAGGCGCACCTGGATCGGCGCCGCGCCCTGGCGGGCCTGACGCTGGTACTTCAGCAGCACGGCTTCCGAGCCGTCGAAGACGAAGTGGATCGGCGCGCTGGAGACCACGGTGGTCAGCACGTCGGCGGCCGACGAGCCGCCGGCGACCAGATTGCCCGGATCGACGCGGCGGTCGGACACGCGGCCCGAGATCGGCGCGGTGACGCGGGTGAACTCCAGGTCCAGCTGACGTGCGCGGACGGCGGCGTTGGCGGCCGCGACCGAGGCCTCGGCCTGCTGAACCGCGCCGCGGCGGGTGTCGAACTCGGCCTGGGACACGGCCTGCGAGGCCAGCAGCGTCTCGGCGCGGGTGAACTCGGTGCGGGCCAGATTCAGCTGGGCCTGCGCCTGGGACAGCTGGGCGCGGGCCGAAGCCAGGGCCGCCTGCGCCGGGCGCGGGTCCAGGGTGAACAGCAGCTGGCCCTGTCGGACGTAGTCGCCGTCACGGAAATGGACGGCCGAGATGTAGCCGCCGACGCGCGCGCGCACCTCGACCGCCTGGGTCGCCTCGAAGCGGCCCGTGAACTCGTCCCAATCCTGAATCGTCTGAACCAGGGGCGTGGCCACGGTCACCGCCGGCGCCGGCGGGGCCTGGGCTTCGCTCCTCTGGGAACAGCCATAAAGCGCGGTCGTCATAAGGACGGCCGCGGCCACGATCTTCGCCGTGCGCATGAACGCTAGTCTCCGAATGGGAGCAATCCCTGTCTCTGTCGACCGCGGCGCATCGGGGAGGAGGCCGCTAGTCAACGCCCGGTGACTTAATGGTGATCCACCCCTTCCTTGTCAACGGGCGTTGACAAAGCCATATTGCAGCTGGGGCTATTCTGGAGACCTAACCCGTTGTTTTTGTCATGTCGCGCCTCGGCCAAGAAACGCCGAGGCGACCCGCGCTGCTATCCTGAACGCCTCCTCGAGAGGTTCGCGCGCGAAAGCTATGACGACGTCGGCATGCGCGACATCGCCGGCGACGTCGGCGTCGACGCCGCCTTGGTGTCCCGCTACTTCGGCTCCAAGGAGGACCTGTTCGCCTCGGTCCTGAGCACCTGCGACAACGGCGGCGCCCTGATGGCCGGCGACCGCGACACCTTCGGCCGCCGGGTCGCCCGCGAGGTCATCTTCGAAGCCAAGAGCGAGACCAAGCTCAAGGGCCTGCTGATCCTGCTTCGCTCCATCGCCTCGACCAAGGCCATGGAGATCGTCCAGCGCAGCGCCAACGAGCGCTTCTACGGCCCGTTCGCCGAGTGGGTCGGCGGCGAGGACGGCCCCATCCGCGCCCGTCTGGCGGCGGCCTTCATCATGGGCATGGCCGTCAGCCGCGAGGTCACCGGCGGCTTCGGTTTCTCGGCCGATCAGTGCGAGCGCATGGCCGAGCGCATGGGCGTCATGCTCCAGGACATCATCGACGGGGACGGCCCCGGCCCGGCCCTGGTGACCAACCACTAGCTTCGGGGTCTCAGCCGCGCTTCTCGAACTTCCGGATCACGCCCGAGAAGGTCATCAGGATGCGCGTTTCGACGCTGATCTGGCCGCGCACGAAGATCAGGCTCTTGCCCGCCCGCACCACCTCGCCCGTGGCTTCGACCAGCTCGCCGACGTAGGCGCCGTCGATGAAGGTGGAATCCAGCGACACGGTCACGCCCGAGGCGCCCTCCATCTCCTGATAGGCGGTCTGGAACAGCGAGATGTCGGCGAAGGTCATCAGGCAGCCGCCGTGCATCCGGCCGCCGGCGTTCATGTGCTTGGGCTCGGCCCGGAAGGCGCAGCGCATCCGCCCGTCGGGATCCGGCTTGAAGTAGAAGGGACCCACCACGGTGTCGAAGGTCCCGTGCAGGTCGTAGGTCTGCCAGCCGGTGAACTCGCCTTCGGTGATCGTGACTTTGGCGACCATCTCGCGCTCCACCTTCTTCTCGCTCTCGCAATGCAGCATATAGGCCCAATGAGCGATCCCATCGAAACCGCCATCTTCGAAAAATTGGCGAAGGCCGACCCCAAGGGCGTCGGCGGCAAGAGCATCGAGCCGGCCGACGTGGCCAAGGACCTGCAGCCGGAGCAGTGGCAGCGCATGCTGCCCAAGGTGAAGGCCTGCGCCCTGGGCCTGATGCGCCAGGGCCGGCTGACCATCACCAAGAAGGGCAAGGCCGTCGACCCGTCCAGCTTCAAGGGCGTCATTCGTCTGCGCCTCCCGACCGAGGCCGAGACCGCCGCGGCCCTGGCGGCGCTGCCGCCGAAGGCCGAGGACGACGAGGACTGAGCGGTCGCATGGGCCTGGACCAAGTCCTCGCCGACATCCGCGCCTGCCGCGCCTGCCTGGGGCAGTTTCCGCACGCGCCGCGGCCCGTCATTCATGTCTTTCCCGAGACCCGGCTGCTGATCTGCGGCCAGGCGCCCGGCCGGCGCGTGCACGAGAGCGGCCGGCCGTTCACCGATCCGTCCGGCGATCGGCTGCGCGACTGGCTGGGCGTCGACTACGAGACCTTCTATGCGGATCGTCGGATCGGCGTCGCCGCCCAGGCCTTCTGCTATCCCGGCACGGCGTCGAAGGGCGGGGACTATCCGCCGCCACGCCGCTGCGCCGAACTGTGGCGGCCGCGCCTGCTGGCGGAGCTTCCTCAGGTCGAGCTGACCCTGTTGGTCGGCGGCTACGCCAGGGCTGGGCGCTGGGGGACCGGGCCCGGGCGAACATGACCGACACCGTCCGCGCCTGGCGCGAGTATGCGCCCGCCGTCCTGCCCCTGCCGCATCCGTCCTGGCGCAACACGGCCTGGCTGAAGCGGAACCCGTGGTTCGAGGCGGAGGTGCTGCCCTATCTGCGGGCCAGGGTGCGTGGCATCCTGTCTTCTTCCGCTCGTCCCCGCGAACGCGGGGACCCAGTTCTTTCATGAGGCGCGTGGCGTGGGATTGAGGGCTTCGCGAATGCTCTGGCGCCAATCGCCCAAAGCACTGGGTCCCCGCGTTCGCGGGGATGAGCGGCGGAGGGGACTGATCGCGCTTACGCTTACGCTCACGCTCGCCGCCTGCGCCACGCCCGCGATCCAGCCCGCCCTGACCCCGCCGCCCGGCTTCGCCGGTCCGACCGTCGAGGGGGACGCCCTGGTCATGGACGACGGCGCTCGCCTGCCGCTGGCCCGCTGGATCCCCGACGGCGAGCCCTGGGCGGTGATCGTCGCGCTTCACGGCATGAACGACTCCCGCGCCTCGTTCCGGCTCGCAGGACCCTGGTGGGCGGAGCACGGTATCGAGACCTGGGCCGTCGACCAGCGCGGGTTCGGCGAGGCGCCCGGCCGCGGCGTCTGGGCCGGGCAGGCGCGCATGACCGAAAGACCTGCGCACCGCCGTCCGCCCT
>NZ_JBNFOJ010000148.1:0-7460 GCF_057364705.1 Brevundimonas sp. CURTG3B2_SDJG | reverse complement strand
GACCTCTGGCGCCGGCGCGACCTTGGCCGGTTCCGAGCCGGCGCGGGCGGCGGCGGCTCCGGCGAGGGATCGGCTTCGGAGGCTGTGATCTCGGGCTTGGCCATGCTCGGATCAGAGCCCGCCCAAAACTTTTCCGCAAGCTTCCGATTTCGGGGCTTCCCCCTTTGTCCACCGTTGGCTATAGGGCCGCTCTCTCAGATTTCGCCGCCGTAGCTCAGTGGTAGAGCGCATCCTTGGTAAGGCTGAGGTCGTGGGTTCGATTCCCCCCGGCGGCACCACTTTTTCCGTAGTGTATTCAATAACATTCCCCGGCCGGGGGATGGCGCTTTGCGCTTGGCGATTGTTCCGTTTTGTCGGAACGGAACACGAACTAGCTCGCCAGACAGGGAGATTCTTGGGACGGGTGTTCCGCCTTGGTTCTGGCGAGCGCCCGATTCGGCAGCTTCTTTCCGCCCCGAATCTCCCAGCCGTGGTCCCGCACCTCCCTCGATAGGTCGTCGCTGGCCGTGTGGGCGTAGCGCAGGACCATCGTGGCGGACCTCCATCCACCCTGCCCCATGAGGAAGTTGAGATCACGAGTGACGGCGTAGGCCCAGGTCGCCCAGGTGTGGCGAAACAGGTGGCAGTGGACGTGCCTGAAGCCGTTGCGCTCGCAGTACCGGGCGAGCATGAGGTTGACCGCGTCGTAGGCGTGCCAAGGCTCTCCGGAGCCGTTCAGCCAGACGAAGGCGTTCTCGTCGGGCCTTGTCGGCAGGGCGCGCCGGGATCGGTGCTGCAGGTCAACCCCCCGGGCATACCCCTTCTTGGTCTCCCAGAAGACGACGCGTTCGCCCTTCACCGAGACATCTCGCCATTCGAGGTTCAGGGCCTCCGTGGCCCGGCATCCCGTGGCGATGTAAAAGGTGGCCAGGCTGGCGAGGTAGGGCGGCAGGAAGCCCAGCAGAGTTTCGACCTCTCGCGGCGTCAGGAAGTCCACCCGATTCGAACCGGCCTTCGGCTTCACGAACTTGACCGGGTTGCACAGCTTGGGCGCCACGAAGTTCATGACCGCGCTGACGGGCGTATACACCTGACGAATGCGGGTGGAGGGTTTGGCGCCCGCCTTCATCTCAACCGCGAGCCGGTCCATGAACTCCTGGTCGATGTCCTTGAGGGGTGTGAGGCCGATCCGGTCCACCAGGGGCAAAAGGTGGTCGGTCGGTTTGCCGGCGAGCGTGTAGAGATCGACGGCCTCGGCGAAGGTGGCTACTGCCCGGTCGCCATAGACGGCTCGCTTGAACAGGTCGGCCTCAAGCTTCGCCTTGATTTGCTCGGCTTCCGAGCGGACACGCGTTCGCGCACTCTCGTCAACACGGCGGCCCTGGACCGTTCCCCGGATGTGGAAGATGCCGTTCGGCCTCTCGTAGAGCTTGAGCGACATTGGACCGTCAGAACCTCTTGGAGTCTGTCATACTGCGTGGGGGTGACGCGGCGGCTGCGCCCAAGCTTGAGGCACAGGCCGAACTTGTCGAGGGTCTTCCGAACGGCCCGCAGGGGAAAGCCCAGGCGGGCGGCGGCCTCGACGTCCGAGATCGTGTCCGCGCTCATCCTCTCCCCCCGTACAGAGCCGCGATGGCTTGGGCGACGGCCTCCAGCCTGTCAGCCAGGGCTTTGCGGTCTGTGGCTTGGGTGGTCATGGCAGGCGCTCCCCTTGGACCGCGACTGCATCGCGCATCCCTTGCAGGTAGGTTTCGGAAAGGAGCAGGATCAGCGGGCGGTTCATGTCCATGAAAGGACGGACCCGGTTGGCGACGAACGCCTGCTCCGACAGTGATGGCTGAGCCTCGGATCGAACGAGGCGGCTCTTTCGCTCCCCCATCACAGTCCCTGCCCTGGTTCAGTCGCTTTGGCGCGGAGGATGGCGATGCAGACATAGCGGGCAATCTGCGGGCCCATCGGCCGGTCTGTTCGATACCCGCGCGCCCAGATGCCGTCCGGTCCTTCGGTCGCCTCGTTCAGAATCTCGGAGACGTCCAGCCCCAGCCTCTCAGCCAGAGTCAGGGCGGCGTCGAGAGAGGTGGTATACTCAGGGACCAGGTCCCATCCACTTCCTCCGGGGCAGACGTAAATGCCGTTTTCGTCGGTGCGACAGTAGCGCGGTGCCCCGTAGCGCTCGCCATCAACAACAAATCCGCCGATGGTTACGCCGATCTGGCAATCCAACTCCCGGCTCCCGACTTCAGCCTTCTCCAGCCGTTCAATGAGATCGGTCGTCATTGGTCGGTTCCTTTGTGCACTTCGGCTTCCCCGCCCTCCCTCTCAGGCGCAGGTGGGGCGCTTGCTTCAAGCCATTCGATCCACCGCGGGTAGTTCAACCGCGCCCAGTCCGTCGCACCGCGCTGGAAGGCGACCAGGACCGCCATGCGGAGATCGACTTCTAGGCCTTCGACCCTGTCCCGAAGTGCCCCGCCTCCCCCTGCACCAGCGGGGGTGCGGCGCTCCAGTTCGTCGATGGCCGCTTTCAGGGTAGCGCGCAGCGCTGACCACTGAAGGAACTCTCGGGGGAGCATGCATTCGTCCGCAATGCGTCCGATCTCCATCTCGAAATAGCCCAGCCGCGAGAGCAGTGGGACCCCTCCAGCGTCGGGTTGTGACGGGGCGGTCATGACAGGTGCTCCCGCAAAATCGCTTCCCAGGCCTGAAGAATTTCGACCTTCACATCGTCGTCGAAGGTGTCTGCCGCCTGACGCCAGCCGCGACGGTCCGTGATGTCGTGCCAGAGCTTGGCGACAGTGTTTTTCACCGGGTCGGTGCTGATCTCGTAGCCGTCCAGTACCTCCCAGAAGTCGATCTCTTCACCCACGGTCCGATCCCTCCAGAGCGGCGCGGGCTCGACAGGGGCCGCAGCAGCCGCCTTCCATGTCGTCGGCGCACAACGTCGTGCACGGGTACTTAGCGAGGTCTCGGGCCAAGCTATCTCGCTCGGTCTTCAGCCTCGCCTTCTCAGCCTCCAGGTCAGGGGAGACGGGGGAGGCTCCGATCACGCCCAAGGGTTGAACGACAAATCCGCGACCGCGCGCCTCTTCGGCGAGCGCAGCGTCGACGATCATGTCGCCCTCTGCTCCGACAACCAACCACGCCACCGGCTCTACATTAGAGGCTTGGACAGGGAGGGCGGCTAGGATGGCGTCGGTGGCGGCCCGCTTGCCAGACTCAAACGCAAGTTCTGGACGCTGCGGAAGGTCCGCTGGGCGAGGCGCGCGGAAAGCCGCCTGACAAACCACCTCCCGCACCTCAGAGGCTTGGACAGGGAGGACGGCGAGGATGTCGTCGGCCTTGGCGAAGGCGACGCGCATATCGCCCGCGTCGCCGGGGTCTTGTCTCCCATCCATCCAGGGAAAGCCGCCGGATGAATGATCCGCGCGACGGTCTCCCGCACCTCAGAGGCTCGGACAGGGAGGGCGGCGAGGATGGCGTCGGTCGCGTTGGCGACTATTCGGTCCTTTTCGCAGTATAGATCGCTGACCTGCCGACGACCTGCCGCAGACGCAGCCGTGACGGCTGAGCGAACGGCTTTCTCCACCTTCTCCCGAACCTCAGAGGCTGGTGACAGCTGGGCGGGAGCGGGGGCGGCGCCCTCCAGGGCGCCTAGAACGATCATTGCGACCTCGGTTTCGAGCGTGGCGACCTCTTCGTCCTCAAGGGGCAACGGCGCCAGCACCGCCACGAGGTGGCTTACCGCCCGCTCGGCGATGGTCACGTGGACAAGTCGGCCGTCCCGCACCTCAGAGGCTTGTGACGGTGGGGCGTCCCGGAAGGCGGCTACGATGGCCGAGGCCTGGGCCGGTTCGGGCTCTTCCCCTCCCTCGTGCCAGATGCCGTCCTTGGTCGGACCCCAGTGGGTGAGGCCGTCAACGCCGAGGCAGGTCCAGCCGAATGGGGCTTGTGATGGCTGGGCGGGGGCGGTCAGGGCTTCACCGAGAGCGTCCGCGACCTTGGACGTCGGCGAATGGGTCCGAAGTATCCGACACGCGCGCTCGATCAGGTCCACCGGCACGCTCACCATGCGCGGGTCTGGTTTGGGATCAGACATCAACCCTCCTCCCAGTAGCTGATTTCGGCCAACGCGCAGGCTTCGGGCCCGTCTTCGCGCTGGTCCGGATCGTCGTAGTAGGTCGGCGAAATCTGGGCGGCGTACGCCCGGAGTTCGTCCGGCGTGCCGTCGCAGATCGGAGCCGACTTCATCATCTCGGCAATGAAGCGCCTGCAGAACTGGTCCTTGGTTAGCGGGTCTGGTTTGGTCATGCCGAAGCCTCCGCCAGAACCACGGCGCGAACGGCGTGGCCGAGTTCGGTCAACTTCATCGGCCCGCACCGGCCGTTGGGGCTGGTGATGTGGTGGTAGAACAGGCCCTCCCGCCTCAGAGCGCGGACGGTGGCCATCGTGAAGTCGCCCGAGAAGCCGCCGCGGCGCATGATCTCGCGCTGGGTCTTGCTCAGGCCGTTCGCCAGGATTGCGGCGACGACATCCGGGCGGTCTGGTTTGGGGGTGGGGGTCATGTCGAGGTCTCTCGCTTCTCGCGCTCGTAGGCGCGCCTGGCTTCCTTGGGCGACCTGAAGCCGCCGACGATCTGGCCTCTCCGGTAGTCAGTGAACTGCCAGCGGCCGGGCATTGTGGGGTCCGGTTCGATCCGGAAGTTCGTGGGTTCAATCGCCACGTCCAGCCTCCTGGCTCTTGTCCTTCAGGGCGTCGAGGACCCGACGGACAACGCCAAGCGAAAGGTCGTCGACTTTTTGGATGCGGTAGGTATCGCCCTGGCCCATCAGGCTATCGACCAGAACCGTCAGTTCGTGGACGTCTGACGGATCGATCTCAGCCCTATCGGTGCTTGGGGGTTGTGCACTCCGAGCCGACAGGAAGGACATGAGGGCTTCGGCCAGTGCGCCGGCGCCGAGGTCGTGGTTGCCGTCTACGCGACGGATTTCCTGGGCCAGCTCATCGACGGTGAAGGTGGGTGCACTCCGCCCTTCGGGCTGCGTACCCACCGGTTCGGCCGTGCTGATTGCGTCAGGTGCGACAGGCAGGGGCATCCAGAACAGCGGGGGGCGGTCCACAAACGCTCTGCGGCCGTAGATTGCTTCGCGCGCCTCCCAGCGAGGCAGGGGCTTCCTTGCGTACTTGTCCGTGTCCCAGCGGACGATGACCGGCGATGCGGGCCGGAACACCTCGGACCAAACAAGTATTGGCGTCCCATCCATCGGTGCCGTTTCAATCGGCCACCATTGGGCGGCGGGATCATCCCCGCGCTCGGTGGGGATCGGCGCAGCCGATGCGCCCTTCCCTATGAGGGAGAGGACGCGGTCAGCGGCAGCAATGGAAGCTTGGCGGCGTTCGTGAAACGCCGTCACCGCGGCCCTGGTCGGCACGGGGATATCGTCAGCCCAGACTTCAGGGTCAACGGCTCGCGCCACCTCCTCCCGCCCCACAGCCACAGACCTGTCGGCGGCGAACTTCTCCAGCGCCAGGCGCATCGCCGGGACCGAGGCCTTGATCTCCCCACTCACGGGGTTCATGCCGTTGATCGCGCGGTCGATCCTGTGCCGCAGCCCGTCTTCTCTCTTGGTCATGGTGGGTCCTTGGGTCATGCGGCGAGCTCCTGCGCGGCGGCCGAAACCGATCTCGCGATACGCAGCAAAAGGTCGCGGAAGGCTGGCGGGGTGTGGATGCGGGGCGTGCTGTCTGTACCGCCGCCTCGGGCGCCAACCTCTCCAAGGCGCTTGGCGCGTTTCAGCCCCATTCGTTCGACAACCGCCGGGTCCAAGCGGGCCTCGCGACGGCCCCAGGAGAGCTCGGGAAGTGCTGCCCGGTCTACACCGTAGACCAGCAGCAGCGTCGGCTTGCGGGCGTAGTGGCCGTACTGTCCCTGCTCGACGCAACAGGTCCAGCCTCCGAACCGGTCAGCCTGAACCCACCCCCCTTCCTGTCGGGAACCGTAAGGCCGAACCACGGCCAGGCGTGCGATTCCCACGGGTGCTCTACAACTCCTCCAAAGTTGCGCGCAGCGGTCAGAGCTGAAGCGAAGCAGCCTGCGTCTGCTCCCTTGGTCTTGCGGCGCCCGGTCAGCTTGACGGTCAGCGGTTGGCCGAACCACATCTTGCCCCATCGAGGGCACGGAGGGTGCGCCACCACTGGGTGAGGTCCGTCGTACAGGCGAGCATCCGCAGCCTCGTCCCAGGTCTCGACGCCGGGCAGGTTGTAGTAGACCCCGCCAGTCTCAACATAGAGGGCGGCGATCGTGCGGAGGTCCCCCATCTACCCCTCCCCCTTGGTTGGAAGGGTGGCGCGGGCCGGAGTATGCGCTTGCTCCCTCATTGCGCGAGCTAGTCCGCGACCTGGCGCGCTTGCTCGGCGAATGGGTCGAACTCGCGGGCGATGCGGAACTCGTAGAAGCCGGCCGGCAGGTCGTACTTCCCATGCGGGACCGTCGCGTCCTGGACCAACTCGCCCGGGTACTCCAGGATGGCGTAGAGCTTGCGCATGCCGGTCGGAACGTCACGGGTGCGCTCCATCACCTCACCACCCGTCAGGACATGGTGATTGCCGCTTTCCGAGTGGCTGATGATCCAGCCCAGACGGTTCCGTTCGACCTTCGACATTTCGGCGAAATCCGCCGGGGCCGCGTCGAGCTTGATGATGGTGATTTCGCCTTGGGCGCCGATGATGGTCTTCATTTCATTTCTCCATTGAGGGGGTTGCTCAGGTCCGCGAAGGCGGATGCTGGTACTCGGACAGGGGGTCGCCGATCCGCCACGCCTGGGCGTGCAGGGCGGTCTCGATAGGCAGGCTGTCGATGTCGCTGACGTAGGGGACGCCTTCGACGATTATCCCGTTGCGAGGGCAGACCGCCTTCAGAAAGCGGCCGGGCCGATCAAGACCCGGAAGGGTCAGTTCGATCAGCTCGCCGATGTCGGGGGAGCCGCTGTCGTCGATGGTCTTCGACTTCAGGACGGAGAGCATCCGGGGCCAGCCGATGATCGCGGCGCCCGCTGCCCGCTGCTCCACGTTGGACGCCTTCAGGATGACCGACGGGTCGATCTCGCTCTTGCGCTCGACCCACTCCGCAGGAACGCGGGTTCCGTGCCAGGCCCAGACGCCGGTTCCGTCGGGATAGAGTAGCGCCGCGCCGGCGTCACTGTGCAGACGACCTTCAGCGTCTCGGTGCAGCTCGACGGGGCGCTCCGTGAGGATGACCGCGCCCTCGAATGGCCACCACCAACCGCAGGACCGGGCGACTTCGCTCAGGCCGTTCAGGCGGGCGGCGGCAGGTAGATCGGCGGCTCTGGCGAAGTAGTCGTAGAAGGCGAGCCAGCCCGCGTCGTGCTGGCCCCAGATGGCTCGATTGACCTGAGCCCTGACCTGAGCCCCGACCTGAGCCCAGACCTGAGCCCTGACTTGAGCCCCGACCTGAGCCCCGACCTGAG
>NZ_JBNFOJ010000147.1:0-7464 GCF_057364705.1 Brevundimonas sp. CURTG3B2_SDJG | reverse complement strand
CGAGCCCGTCCAGGCCCGCGCGTCCGGGTCGCGCGTCTCGGGCACCGGCCGAGCAGGGTGACGGCCGCGGTCAGGGCGGCGAGCGGGACGTTGATCCAGAAGATGAACCGCCAGTCGGCGGCGTCGGCCAGCCAGCCGCCGACCAGCGGGCCGATCATGCCGAACACGGCCCCCGCCCCGGCCCAGGTCCCGAAAGCCTTGCCCTGCTCCTGGGCGGGGAAGCAGGAGCCGATGACGGCCAGGGCGCCGGGGGTCAGCAGGGCGGCGCCGATCCCCCTGGACCGCGCGGCCGGCGATCAGCAGGTCGACGCTCGGGGCCAGGGCGCAGCCGATGGAGGCCAGGGCGAAGACGGCGACGCCCAGCAGGAAGACCAGGCGGCGGCCGAAGCGGTCGCCGGCCGCTCCGCCGATCAGGACCAGGGCCCCCAGGGTCAGCAGATAGGCGTTGGACACCCACTGGGCGTCGGCGGGGCCAGCGGACAGGTCGCGCTGGATGGCGGGCAGGGCCACGCCCAGGGCCGAGCCGTCGATGAAGGTCAGGCTGGAGCCCAGGACCGTGGCGGCCAGCACCCAGCGCTTGCGAGTGTTGCTCAGCGTTCCTCCCCCAGCGGGGGAGGGGGACCGCGAAGCGGTGGAGGGGAGGCGGCGCGCGCGCGACATCGGCGGACGTTAGCGCGGAATTGGGGTTTCGAGGACGGGGTTGATCGAGGGCGTCTCAAACGCCCCTCCACCCTCCTTCGCCCTGCGGGTTGCGGACGGTCCCCCTCCCCGCCGGGGGAGGAACTACGCCGGCTCGGCCGAGTCCCTCAGCGCCCGGCGCTCGGCGCGGAGGCGGAAGAAGGCCGCGGCGGCGAAGACGCCCGCCCCGATCCAGATGAAGGCGAAGGAGGCGATGCGCAAGGACGTCAGGGCCTCGCCGGCCCAGACGCCGACGGCGAACTGCAGCGTGGGCGCCAGGAACTGGATGAAGCCGATGGTCGACAGCGGCAGCCGGCGGGCGGACCAGGCGAACAGGGCCAGCGGCAGGACGGTGGCCGGGCCGTTGGCCAGGGCCCAGGCGATATGGCCCGGGCTGTCGAAGCCCACGCCCGCGCCGGTGTGCTGAAGCCACAGCACCCAGGCGAGGCCCAGGGGCGCCAGCAGCAGGCACTCGACCAGCAGGCCGGCCTGGGCGTCGATGGGGACCCGCTTGCGGATGACGCCATAGGTGGCGAACGAGACGGCCAGGGCCAGGGAGATCCACGGCGGACGGCCCAGCGCCAGGGCCTGGAGCAGGACGCCGACCGCCGCCAGCCCGATGGCGACCCAGCCCCATTTGTCGATCTTCTCGCGGAACAGCCACAGGCCCACGATCATGTTGAGCAGCGGGTTGATGTAGTAGCCCAGGCTGGCTTCCAGCGTCGAATGATGGGTCGTGGCCCAGACGTAGATGCCCCAGTTGACCGCGATCAGCACGGTCGAGAAGGCCAGCCAGGCCAGGGTCCTGGGCGTGCGGAACACAGCCGCGACCTGGCCGCCCTGCCTGGCCAGCCAGACCAGCAGGCCGGCGACCAGCACCGCCCAGAGGGCGCGGTGGGCCAGGATCTCGAGCGCGTCGAAGCCCTGGGCGTGCTGCCCCATGAACAGCAGGGGCATCATGCCCCACAGCGTGTAGCAGGCGAACGCGGACAGCAGGGCCGCGCGGCTCTGGTCGGAGCCGGGAACGGAAGCCATGATCTACTCCTTCGCCGACGGGACTAGCCCGGGGGAGGCGGCGAGGCTGGCGGGAAACGGCCGCGTCGGACGGCGCGGCCGCGCAGTCAGACGGTCAGGGTGCGATAGCCGCTCTTGGGTTGGATCGTGCCGGACTCGTCGAGCAGCTGGGCGATCTGGACGGCGTTCAACGCCGCGCCCTTGCGCAGGTTGTCGGAGACGACCCAGAACGACAGGCCGTTCTCGACCGTCGGATCCTTGCGGATGCGCGAGACGTAGACGGCGAACTCGCCGGCCGCGTCGATGGGGGTCACGTATCCGTCAGCTTCCTGCTTGTCGATCACCTGGACGCCCGGGGCGTCGCGCAGGATGGCGCGGGCCTCGTCCGGGCTGATGGGACGGTCGAACTGGACCGTCACGGCCTCGGAGTGGCCGACGAAGACCGGCACGCGGACGCAGGTGACGGTCAGCTGGATCGACGGGTCCAGCATCTTGTGGGTCTCGTCCCACATCTTGGCTTCCTCGTCGGTGTAGCCGTCGTCGCGGAAGGATCCGATGAAGGGGATGACGTTGAAGGCGATCTGCTTGGGGAATTTCTTCGGCGTGGCGTCGCCCAGGCCGTAGATGGCCTTGGTCTGGTTCCACAGCTCGTCCATCCCTTCCTTCCCGGCGCCCGAGACCGACTGGTAGGTCGAGACGACCGCGCGGGTGATCTTGGCGGCGTCATGCAGGGGCTTGAGGGCCACGACCAGCTGGGCGGTCGAGCAGTTGGGATTGGCGATGATGTTCTTCTTCTTCGCCAGCTTGACGTCGTCCGGGTTCACCTCGGGCACGATCAGCGGCACGTCCGGGTCCATGCGGAAGGTCGAGGAGTTGTCGATCACGATCGGACCAGCCTTGCCGATCTTCTCGGACCACTCCCTGGACACGCCGCCGCCGGCCGACATCAGGACGATGTCGACGGTCGAGAAGTCGAAGGTCTCCAGGTCCTCGCAGCGGACGGTCTTGTCGCCGAACGAGACCTCGACGCCCTTGGATTTGCGCGAGGCGATGGCGTGCAGTTTGTCGACCGGGAAGTTCAGCTCTTCCAGGATGTTGAGCATTTCCTGCCCGACATTGCCGGTGGCGCCCACGACGGCGACGACATAGCCCATCTTTGGTGGTCCTTCGGACGCGCTAACGCTCGCGACGCGGTCGCTCGCTGCTTGAGCGCGAAAGTGTGTGGATAGAGACGCGGATAGAGACGTCTGCATGTAGTCTTTCGCAGGCGCGAAGCAATCGCTTTTCAGGGGGAGCGCGGCCCGCTAAGCCCGAGAACGATGGGATCACGCATTCGCGCCGCTTATGACAAGCGCCTGGCTGACGGCCGGTTGGCGCCGGACCCGTCCCAGGTTCCGGTGGTCGAGGCCTTCGCGCGGCTGGAGCGGGACCTGGAGAAGCGCGGCCTGTTCGGCCAGCGGCCGGCGGTGAAGGGCGTCTACCTGTGGGGCCCGCCAGGCCGCGGAAAGTCCATCCTGATGGACCTGTTCTTCGCCTGCGCGCCGGAGCCCCGGAAGACGCGCGCCCACTTCCACGCCTTCATGGCCCGGGTGCATGACCTGATCGGCCAGTGGCGCAAGGGCGACGCCAAGGCGCGCAGGGCCGTGTTCGGACAGTCGAAAGGCGACGATCCGATCCGGCCGGTGGCCGAGCTGATCGCGTCCGAGGCCCGGCTGCTGTGCTTCGACGAGCTGCAGGTCACCGACATCGCCGACGCCATGATCCTGGGCCGGCTGTTCGAGGCGCTGTTCGAGGAGAAGGTGGTGGTGGCCATCACCTCGAATCGGGCGCCGGACCAGCTGTATCTGAACGGTATCAACCGGCAGCTGTTCCTGCCCTTCATCGACATGCTGGAGCAGGCCTGCGAGGTGGTCCAGGTCGCCGGCGCGCGGGACTGGCGGCTGGACCGGCTGATGGGCGGACAGGTCTGGTACGACGCGGACGACCCGGCCCAGCGCGCGGCCTTCGAGGCGCTGTGGGAGGAGCTGAAGGGCGACCAGCAGGAATGCCCGACCCATCTGGCCGTGCTGGGCCGCGACGTGGTGATCGAGCGCACCGACGGAGGCCTGGCCCGGGCGACGTTCGCCGAGCTGTGCGGGCGTCCGCTGGGGCCGCAGGACTATCTGGCGATCGCCGGGCGGTTCCATACCCTGTTCGTCGAGGACGTGCCGGTGCTGGGGCCGGCCAACCACCACGAGGCGCGGCGTTTCGTGACGCTGGTCGACGCCCTGTACGAGGCCGGGACGCGGCTGGTCGCCCTGGCCGCCGCGCGGCCCGAGGCGCTGTATGTCGAGGGCGTGGGCGCCTTCGAGTTCGAACGCACCGTGTCGCGCCTGAAGGAGATGGCGGGGGCGGACTGGCTGGCCCGCGAGCGGTCGGCGTAGGATCAATCGATATTGAAAGTCCGTCATTCCCGGCCCTGTGCCGGGAATCCATGAACGCGGCGGCCAGGACGGGCGCCTCTGCGGCGACGATCGCGATCTTGGATGGCCGGGACAAGCCCGGCCATGACGGAAAACAAGGGCTTGAAGGCCGTGAAATCTATCGCCCGAATGTTGATGGCCCCTAAGGTGACGGCCATAGTTCCGCTCCGGGCCTCGGTCTGGATCGCGAACCGACCGGAGAGACCTCGCATGCGCCTGCCCGCCCTGATCGCCGCCTGGCCCTGACCGTCGCCGCCGCGCCGCGTTCGCACAGGCGCCCGCCGCGCCGGCTCGGAGGCGTGACGGTGGCCGAGACGCGGACCTGGCTGGCCGGCCTGGGCGGATCGGTGAGCGAGCCCGAGACCGCGGCCAACGTCCAGCTGCTGCGCGTGGCCGATCAGCCCCTGCCCTGGACCCTGGCCTTCTACGCCTGCACCAGCCTGTGCGACGACCTGCAGTACGGCGCGACCTTCACCGGTCCGATCACGGAGGCCCAGGTCACCGCCTGGAACCGCGACAACCGCTATCTGACCGCGGCCTGGACGGCGCCGGCGGCGCCGGGCGGCGACGCGACGGTGACCGCGCGCTACGACCTGCTGCTGACGGCCACGGGGACCGGCCAGCTGCAGGAGCCGACCTTCATCTGGCTGCAGCAGCTGCGGGCCTTCGCGCAGTATCTGGCGGGTCAGGCGCCGGCGGCGGCAGGGCAGTGACGAAAGGTCCCGAAGCGGCTTCTCATCGGCGGAGACCCCGGATTTTCTAGGGTCGCGGCGCGTCGGAAGCGGCCGTTGGAATTCCCGTATCGTCCGCCACGACGAAGGTGAAGCTGAACGTGGCCCGACTGCCAGGGCGGCCCTCGATGGGACCGGCTTCCCTGACCGCCTTCAGGGCGGCCTCCGCGAAGCCGGAGTTCGGATGACTTTCGGCTGTCACGCGACAGTTCTCTGGGCGACGAAGACCACCGATCATGCATTGCAGACGGACTGTCCCCGCGCTTGCGGGGTTCTCGGCCTGCAAAGGAAAGGATATCTCCAGGACGGCGCGGCCATCGGCGACCTGAAGGTCGTCGAACACGTCTGTCCGGCGCCCTTCCATCCTTCCGAGCGCCGAGGCGCTGAAGTATCTGTCAGGATGGCTTTCCGCGACGACGATGCAATTGCGCAGAATGTGGCGCGCGACATGGCATTGAGCGGTGACGGTCGCGCGGTCGGGCTCGGCGGTGGTGGTCTGGGCCGCGAGAACGATCGTCAGCAAGGCGAACAGCATGGCGCGGCCTCAGGAAGCGGAACGGGCGAAATAGTGATCGTCGCGGCCGCACGACAAAAGAAAAAGGCCGCGGATCGCTCCGCGGCCCTTCGCTGTTTTCGATCCCTATCGCTCGCGCGACGGGCGCTCGCTGTTCCAGGGCGTCAGGCCAGCGACGGCTCGATGTCCTTGCAGGCCTGGATCAGGCCCTGGACCGATTCCACCGACTTCTTGAACATCGCCTTCTCGTCGTCGTTGGTGGTGAACTCGACGATCTTCTCGACGCCCGAGGCGCCGATCAGGGCCGGGACGCCGACGTAGAGGTCGGACAGGCCATACTCGCCCGACAGCCAGACGGCGCAGGGCAGGACGCGCTTCTGGTCCAGCAGATAGGACTTGGCCATGGCGATGGCGCTCTCGGCCGGGGCGTAGAAGGCCGAGCCGGTCTTCAGCAGGGCGACGATCTCGCCGCCGCCCTTCCGGGTGCGCTCGACGATGGCGTCCAGGTCGGCCTGGCTCAGGAAGCCGGCGGCGACGGCGTCGGGCAGGGGCAGGCCGCCGATGGTCGAGTGGCGCACCATCGGCACCATGTCGTCGCCGTGGCCGCCCAGGGTCCAGGCGTGGATGTCCTGGATGGAGACGCCGGTCTTCTCGGCCAGGAAGTAGGCGAAGCGGGCCGAGTCGAGCACCCCGGCCATGCCGACGACCTTCTCCTTCGGAAGGCCCGAGAACTTCTGCAGGGCCCAGACCATGGCGTCGAGCGGGTTGGTGATGCAGATGACGAAGGCGTTGGGAGCGTGCGCCTTGATGCCCTCGCCGACGGCCTTCATGACCTTCAGATTGATGCCGATCAGGTCGTCGCGGCTCATGCCCGGCTTGCGGGGAACGCCCGCTGTGACGATGCAGATGTCGGCGCCGGCGATGTCGGCGTAGTCGTTGGCGCCCTTCAGGGCCACGTCCTGGCCGAAGACGGCGGTGGCCTCGGCGATGTCCAGCGCCTTGCCCTGCGGCGTGCCCTCGGCGATGTCGAACAGGATCACGTCGCCCAGCGCTTCGCGCGCCGCGACGTGGGCCAGGGTGCCGCCGATCATGCCGGCGCCGATGAGGGCGATCTTCGCGCGAGCCATATGCATCTCCAGGGGCCTATCGCGCTTCGCGCTACTTGAGGCCGGGTTGAACGGATGGGAGGAAACGTGGCGGGGTCTAGACCGCGCGCGCGGCCCTGCAACCGTGACGCCGCGTCAGCAGGAGCCCCAGGTGACCACGCCCTATGAAATCGTCTCGGCGGAGGAGACCCCGGCCGACCTGATCCCGGTGGCCGACGAGACGAGCGTGCGCGCCGAGGTCGAGGTCTGGCGGGCGAAGACGCTGAGACGGCCCGGACTTTGGGACAAGGCCACGCGCGGGACGCAGGACCGCATCAACCGGATCATCCCGGAACGGGTCCACGCCGTGGTCACCGCCGGGGTCGAGGCGATGACCAAGGGGATCCTGTTCGGCTCGGACCTGGTGAAGCCGCGCCCCATGGCCGAGGGCTCGCTGGCCGCGCGCGAGCGGAAGGCGCGGGCGATCATCATGACCTATCGCAACACCGCCGGCGTCGAGGGCGGGGTGGCGGGGGCCGGGCGGCTTCGTCCTGGCCGCGGCGGACTTCCCCGCCCTGATGGCGATCAAGGTGCGGATGCTGGGCGACCTGGTCGGCGCCTACGGCTGGGGCGGCGGCTCGGTGAGCGAGCGGCTGTTCGTGCTGCACATCTTCCACCTGGCCTTCGCCAGCGCCCGGCGCCGGCCCGAGGCGCTGGCCGAGCTGGAGAGATGGATCGCGGGCGTCGACCAGCCCGAGGCGATCGCCGACTACGACTGGCGCGCCTTCCAGATCGAGTACCGGGACTACATCGACCTGGCCAAGCTGGCCCAGCTGATCCCGGTGGTCGGCGCGCGATCGGGGCGGTGGTCAACTGGCGCCTGGTCGACCGGCTGGGCGAGACCGCGATCATGGCCTGCCGGATGCGCTGGTTCGCCGAGGCGGGCCGCTAGGGCCTGTCGGCGGGCGCCTCCGGCCGCG
>NZ_JBNFOJ010000146.1:0-7515 GCF_057364705.1 Brevundimonas sp. CURTG3B2_SDJG | reverse complement strand
GAGCCGGAGGCCAGGCCCGAGGCCGCCCCCGACGCCGGCTTCTCCATGCCCGGCGCCGAGCAGCGCGAAATGCTGGAGACCCTGTCCCTGAACCTGGCCAAGGCCGCCATGACGGCCCAGGCCGCCATCGCCGAGGCCGCGCTCAGCCAGGCCGACCGCCCCGCCGCCCTGTCGCCCGACCCCTTCAACGTCGGCCCGGCCATGACCTCGGTGATGTCCAGCCTGGCCGCCAGGCCCGACCGTCTGTTCAGCGCCCAGGCCGACCTGTTCAATCGCTACATGGATCTGTGGGCCTCGACCGCTCGCCGCGCGTCCGGCGAAGAGGCGCCCCAGCCGTCCCGGGACAAGCGCTTCAAGGATCCGGCCTGGTCCGAGAACCCGATGTTCGACGTCATGCGCCAGTCCTACCTGGTCACCGCCGACTGGATGAACGGCCTGGTCTCCTCGGTCGAAGACGTCGATCCCCGCACCAAGCGACGCGCCGAGTTCTTCACCAAGCTGCTGACCGACGCCTTCTCGCCCTCCAACTTCCTGGCCTCCAACCCCGCAGCCCTGAAGGCCCTGGCCGAAACCAACGGCGAATCGCTGGTGAAGGGCATGCAGAACTTCGCCGCCGACCTGGAGCGGGGCCAGGGCAAGCTGAAGATCAGCCAGGCCGACTACGGTCGCTTCGAGGTGGGAGTGAACGTCGCCACCGCCCCCGGTCAGGTCGTCTGGCGCGACGCGCTGTTCGAGCTGATCCAGTACGCCCCGGCCACCGACAAACAGCGCGAGATCCCGCTGCTGATCTTCCCCCCCTGGATCAACAAATTCTACATCCTGGACCTTCAGCCCGCGAACTCGATGATCCGCTGGCTGTCGGCCCAGGGCTTCACCGTCTTCGTCTGCTCCTGGGTCAATCCAGATCGCGACAAGGCCGGCTTCGGCTTCGACGACTATCTGGAGAAGGGCGTCTACCGCGCCGTCGAGAAGGTGCTCGAACAGTCGGGCGCGAAACACCTGAACACCGTCGGCTACTGCATCGGCGGCACCCTGATGGGTGCGGCCCTGGCCCATATGGCGGCCGGCGGCGACGACCGGGTCACCGCCACCACCTTCTTCGCCGCCCAGCACGACTTCGCCGAGGCCGGCGACCTGCTGCTGTTCACCGACGACCACTGGCTGAACGAGATCGAGCAGCAGATGGACGCCGCCGGCAGCGTCCTGCCTGGCGCGGCCATGGCCGATACCTTCAACGCCCTTCGCGCCAACGACCTGATCTGGTCGTTCTTCGTCTCAAACTACCTGATGGGCAAGGCGCCCCCCGCCTTCGACCTGCTGTTCTGGAACGCGGACCAGACCCGCATGCCCAAGGCCCTGCACATGGACTACCTGCGCTCCATGTATGGCAAGAACGCCCTGTCCCAGGGCGAGTTCACCATCGGCGGAATCAAGGTCGACCTATCCAAGGTCAGGATCCCGCTCTACTTCCAGGCCAGCCGCGAGGACCACATCGCCCCGATGAACTCGGTCTACCGTTCGGCCCGCGCCTTCGCGAACGCCGACGTCACCCTGACGCTGGCGGGGTCGGGCCACATCGCCGGCGTCGTCAATCCGCCGGACGCCAACAAGTACCAGCACTGGATCAACCCCGCCCTGCCCGCGACCCTGGACGAATGGCGCGCCGGCGCCGAGGAGCGTCCCGGCAGTTGGTGGAACCACTGGGCCGGCTGGCTGCACGACAAGTCCGGCGGCTGGGTTCCCGCCCGCGATCCCGAAAAAAGGCCCGCTTCCCGCGATAGAGCCGGCGCCGGGGTCGTATGTGAAAGTGAAGTCTTGAAGCGTCTCGAACCCAACCTGCTGCTGACGATCTCCACCGGCCTGGCCTTGGCCCTCGTCGTGTTGACCACCAGCCTCTACGGCCCGCCCCAGGCGGCGGTGCGAAACCCGCTGATGGCGATCATCTGCGCCGGCGGCTTCGTGCTGCTGAACCCTCGGCTGATGAAGATGATGAGCCAGCCGTCGCGCCCGCCGATGATCCATCCCGACACGCCCGGCACGGTCGTGTGGGCCGGCCTGTTCCCGCTGATCGTCATCCTTCTGGCCGCCATTCCGATCTTCTGGCCCGGCCCGGACTACGGCCTGGTGGTGATCGTCGCCGCCGTCATGTTCGGCGTCACCCTGGAGTCCGCGCTCAAGGCCCGCCGTCAGGCCTAGGTTCAATCGACATCCAAACCCGTCATTCCCGGCCTTGTGCCGGGAATCCATGAACACGGCGGGCTGGGGTCGAGACCTCCGGGCGTTGTTCGCGATCCTGGATGGCCGGGACAAGCCCGGCCATGACGGAAAGCAAGGGTTTGCGGGCCTTAAAGGCTATCGACTGAATGTCGATTGAACCTAGACCCTCACGTCGGCCTGAAGCTCAGCGCCGCCCCGTTGTTGCAATACCGCTTGCCGGTCGGCGCCGGCCCGTCGTCGAACACATGACCCTGGTGCCCCAAGCACCGGGCGCAGTGGTACTCGGTACGGGGAATGCCGATCTCATAGTCGGTCCTGGTCCCGACGTTGGCGGCGATCACCCGATAGAAGCTGGGCCAGCCGGTGCCCGAGTCGAACTTCCATTCGGATCGGAACAGCGGCAGTTCGCAGCCTCGGCAGACGAAAGTCCCGCGCCGGTGCTCGCGATCCAGCGGACTGGTCCCGGCCCGCTCCGTCGCCGCATGGCGCAGCACACGATAGCTCAACGCCGGCAGCCGCGCCCGCCACTGGGCGTCGGTCACGCGACGGAACGGCGAGCCGGCGTACTGCGCCTCCGACGCGTCTGCGGTCTCGGGCGCGCACCCGGCCAGGGCGGCGACGCCGGCGGTCAGCAACAGGGATCGGCGGGTAGGAGCCATGCCCTCATACGTCGGGTATCGCCGTTTGGTTTCAAGCCCAGCCGTTCGAACGCTCTCTTCTTCGTCATCCCGGCGAAGGCCGGACCCAGCCGGCGCCGAAGGCGGTGCGCCCGCCCCACCGCGCCCATGACAGGTTCGCGCTCTCGCGCGCCGCTGGGTCCCGGGGTCGCTGCGCGCCCCGGGATGACGAAAGAGCTCACCGAAGCCCGGCGTCTTCCGCCAGCCCCAGCATCAAGTTCAGGTTCTGCACCGCCGCCCCGGACGCCCCCTTGCCCAGGTTGTCCAGCAAGGCGACCAGCCGCGCCTGCTCGCCGCCGCGATCGCCGAAGACGTGCAGACGCATTCTATTGGTCCCGTTCAGCCCCTCCGGATCGATCCCGGTCAGGGCCTCGGTCTCCTCCAGCGACGCCACCTCGACGAAGCGCGCGCCCTCGTAGGCCTCGACCAGCGCCCCGTGCACTACCTCCACCGAAGGCGAACCTGGCAGTGCCGACAGGTGCAAGGGAACCTCGACCAGCATCCCCTGCCGGTACGAACCCACGGCCGGCGCGAACAGCACCTTGCGCTCCAGTCCCGTGTGCAGCGTCATCTCCGGCACATGCTTGTGCTTCAGCGTCAGGCCGTAGGCGCGATAGGCCTCCGCCTCCCCGCCCTCGAACTCGGCGATCATCGCCTTGCCGCCGCCCGAGTAGCCGCTGACCGCATTGACCGTCACCGGCCAGCCCGCCGGGATGATCTCGGCTGCAACCAGCGGCCGGACCAGGCCGATGAAGCCCGTGGGATAGCACCCCGGGTTGACACTCGCGTCGAGCCCACGATCTTCTCACGTTGACCCGGCGCCATCTCGGCGAAGCCGTAGGTCCAGTTGGGGTCCACGCGATAGGCGGTCGAGGCGTCGATCACCCGCACCTCCGGGTTCTCGATCATCGACACCGCCTCCTTGGCCGCGTCGTCGGGCAGGCACAGGATCACCGCGTCGGCCGCGTTTAGCGCCTGACGCCTGGCCTCCACGTCGCGGCGCCGATCGCCCAGCAGGATCAGCTCCAGATCCGGGCGCGCCTCCAGCCGCTCGCGGATCTCCAGCCCCGTGGTCCCGGCCTCGCCGTCGATGAAGATGGTGTGGGTCATGTCAGCTCAAAAATAGAAGCCGAGCCGAGAGTCCTTCGGCCCGAGAACTGCTCCCGCCTCATAGGGCTGGAGATCGGAATGAACGACCAACTGCCGGCCGCCCTCGAACGTCAGGGTCATTGTCAGATGATCCGTCTCGACCTCGTGGAGCGGTGTTTTGAGCAGTCTGTGGAAATTGACCGGGGCTTCATCGAACCATTCCCGATCGTGAACAGTCCTCGCACCGTCTTCCGCAACATACTCCAGCGTGACGTTGGCATCGATGCGACAGCCGTTGGCGAACAGGAACGATACGCTCGTCGAGTTGATGACGATCTGGTCTATCGAGGCGTCGCCTTCGAGCAAGAAGGCGAGCTCCTCACTGGATGGAAAAGGCGTCATCAGGACCTCCAGCCAAAGAAAAAGGGCGCTCCGGTTTCCCGAAGCGCCCCAAATCCAAACCGTAGAGAAACGGCTTAGCGCTTCGAGAACTGGAACGAACGGCGGGCCTTGGCGCGGCCGTACTTCTTGCGCTCGACGACGCGGCTGTCGCGGGTCAGGAAGCCGTGCGGTTTCAGAACCTTGCGCAGTTCCGGCTCGTAGTGCGTCAGGGCGTGCGACAGGCCGTGGCGGATGGCGCCGGCCTGGCCCGACAGGCCCGAGCCCTCGACGGTGCAGACGACGTCGTACTGGGTCGTGCGGTCCGCGACGGTCAGCGGCTGGGCGATCATCATGCGCAGCACGGGACGAGCGAAGTATTGCTCCTGGTCCTTGCCGTTGATGGTGAACTTGCCGGTGCCCGGCTTCACCCAGACGCGGGCGATCGCGTTCTTGCGCTTGCCGGTCGAATAGGCGCGGCCCTGGGCGTCCAGCTTCTGGACGTGGACCGGATGCTCTTCGCCGGCGCCCGGGGTCTGCAGGGTCTTCAGCGCGTCGAAGCCTTGGCCCGTGGTCTGGGCGGCGGCGGGCGCATCGTTCTGCGGGGTTTCGTTGGTCACGTCGGTCATGCTCAGACGCTCCGGGTGTTCTTGGCCGACTTCGACGCGAAGTCGATGGTTTCCGGCGACTGGGCTTGATGGGTGTGCTCGGCGCCGGCGAACAGACGCAGGTGCGTCATCTGCTTGCGGGCCAGCGGGCTTTCCTTCGGCAGCATGCGCTCGACGGCCTTCTCCAGAACGCGTTCCGGGAAGCGGCCGCCCAGCACCTTGGCCGGGGTGGTCTCCTTCACGCCGCCCGGGTGGCCGGTGTGGCGATAGTAGACCTTGTCGGTGTTCTTCTTGCCGGTGAACACGACCTTGTCGACGTTGGTGACGACGACGTAGTCGCCGCAGTCGACGTGCGGGGTGTAGTCGCCGCGGTGCTTGCCGCGCAGACGGTTGGCGATGAAGGTCGCGAGACGGCCCACCACGACGCCCTCGGCGTCGATGTGGATCCACTTCTTCTCGACCTCGGCCGGCTTCAGCGAAGCCGTGGTGCTCTTCAGCATTTCGAGTGTCCTGGAGACGGGCGAAAACGGGTGTCCGGCCGGACGGGCCGAACGGAAGGCGCGCTGATAGAGGACCCGTGCGGCCGCGTCAATGACGACCACAGTCTCGAAATCACCACATCATGCTGAAATATCTAGACTTTTCATAAGCGGTATTAAAATACCGCACAGAAATCGTCTCGTCGGACCGCCGATCGCGCTCAGAACCCCCGCGATCGCGGCCCCGAGACGAACAGCCGGGGCTGCGAGCGGCGCACCAGCCACAGGTTGACCGTGGCCGCGGCCAGCACCAGGCGGCGCGCCTGATGCAATGCGCCCAGCCACAGCGGCACGGCGTTGACCAGGGTGATCACCCCAGCCGGCCTGCAGCCAGAGGGCCAGGGCCGTCACGAACGCCGCCGCGCCCAGGCCCTCCGCCAGCCGCCAGCGCCAGGCCTGGACGGCGTACAGCGTCCCGCCGATCAGCAGGCCGTAGCCCCAGATGCGGTGATTGAACTGCACCAGCCCCTGGTCGTGCAGGAAGGCCAGGACGCCCTTGCCCCATTCGACCGAAGGGAAGACGGCCCCGTTCATCAGCGGCCAGTCGGTATAGACGAAGCCCGCCTTGGCTCCGGCCACCAGGCCGCCCAGCAGGCACTGGACGAAGACCGCGCCCAAGAGGATCGCCGCGCCCCGGCTCCAGCCGGCCGGCGAGCGCGAGGTCTCCTCCCCGTTCCAGGCCTCCAGCCCGGTCCAGATCAGTCCCATGAAGATCAGCAGCGCCAGGCCCAGGTGGGTCGCCAGCCGCTCGGGGGCCACGTCCACCCGCTCGCTCAGGCCGCTGGTCACCATCCACCAGCCGATCAGCCCCTGCAGGCCGCCCAGGGCCAGCAGCACCGCGCACCGGGCGATCAGGCGCCGCGGCAGCCTGCGCAGGACGAGGAACACCAGGAAGGGAATGGCGAACGCCGCCCCGATCAGCCGGCCCAGCAGCCGGTGGAACCATTCCCAGAAGAAGATGCCCTGGAACTCGCCCAGGGTCATGCCGGCGTTGACCTGCTGGTACTGCGGGATCGCCTTGTACTTCTCGAACGCCTCGGCCCAGTCGGCCGCGTTCATCGGCGGCAAGGCGCCCATGATCGGCTTCCATTCGGTGATGGACAGGCCCGAGCCGGTCAGGCGGGTCACCCCGCCCACGACCACCATGGCGAACACCAGCGCCGCCACAGCCCACAGCCAGATCGCCACCGACCGGCTTTGATCGCCACCGCCCAAACGCTTCATTCGACGCCCGCTGTTCCGACCGCTACAGTGCCGGCGCGTCACTGGTCGCGCCCGGCCTGCAGCGGTATGCCCGCCGACGAAGGCGAGATCGAGTCGCTTTTCGGCGCGACGGCGCCGCATGTCTGGAGAGGCCGGTTGCAGTACGCCGACGTCGTCATCGCTGTTCTGGGCGCCCTCGCCCTCGCCTGGCTGGCCGATATGGCGACGGGCCGCCGGGGCCTGTTCGCCACCTCCCTGGTGTCCTTCGTGGCCGCGATCGCCGGCTGGTTCCTGGCGGTGCGCGTCTTCGGCGTGTCGACGATGGACCAATGGGATTGGGTGTTGTGGTCGATGATCGCCTCGGCTCTCGCCCTGGTCGCCTTCTTCCTGTTCCGCAGCAAGCGCTGATGGGTCCCCGCACGCGGCGTTTCGTCGCCATGATCGGCGTCCTGGTCTTTCTGGCCTTCTGGATCTGGGGCGCCATCGCGCTCAGAGGCCTGCTGCCGCCCGGCCAGCTGATCGACCTGATCGTCTTCGCCGTCGCCGGGATCGGCTGGGGCGCGCCTCTCTATCCCTTGTTCCGCTGGGCCGAGCGCGGCGGTCGGGATTGACACGCGGCCCGGGCCCGTTTCTTTCCGGGTCCGACGAACCATTTCGCAACGCCTCTCCGCCCCTCTCCATTTCCGCGAGTTCGATGTTCAAGGCTGTCCGCAAACTCATCCGCCAGCTGCGTTGCCGCCGACACCGGTCGCGGCCTGATCGCCGCTGTTTGAGAATCGGGAGTTCTAGCGACCTGATGCGGCG
>NZ_JBNFOJ010000145.1:0-7530 GCF_057364705.1 Brevundimonas sp. CURTG3B2_SDJG | reverse complement strand
GCCCAGCGCCTGGCCCTGGTCCTGCGCCAGCGCCGGCAGGGCCTGGCCGTGATGGAGGCCGCGCGCGGACCATGGAGGAGCGCGCCCGCTACATGCGGGACCTGGCGGCCGCCTTGCCGCTGGACGCGGAGGACCGCGCCGGCCTGCTCGTGGACGCCACCGACCTGGAGCGAGAGGCGCAGGAGCTCCGGACCCAAGCTCGCACGCTGGCCGCCAAGGATCCCGCGAGCCTTCAGCCCCTCACTCCCCAGGAGGAGCGCGAGTTGTTCGAAGGCCTGCAGCAGGTCCTCGCCGCCGGCGCCGAGTTGAAGGACAAGGACAAGAACAAGAACAAGACCGGCGTGCAGATCGACGCCAGCGGGGCTCTGCGCACCGACGACGGGTTGCAACGCGAGGCCAGCGGGGCCGTCCGCATGCCCAACGGCGTGCAGCTGGACGCCAGCGGCGCCGTCCGCACCCCCAGCGGCGTTCAGATCGACGCCTCCGGCGTGGTCCGGACGCCGGTCCAGGTCGCGGTCGACGCGCCCTACGTCGCCCCGCCGGCGCCGGCCGCGTCGGAGTTACAGGAGGTCGCGGCCCACGTCGCGGAGCAGCAGGCGATGGCTCTGGAGCAGCGGCGACAGGCGCTCGGGAATGCGCGAAGGGGCCAGCCAGATGGAGGCCGCCGCGACGGCGACGGAGCTGAGCGCCCTCACGGCGCCCGACCCCAGCCGCCAGGGCGAGATCCGCGCCCGCGCCGCGGACCTGCGACGACAGGCCTCCGATCTCCGGCGAAGAGCCGGGGAGATGGAGCAGGGCGCGCCCTGATCCCCGCTCCTCCCTGATCCTTCCCTTCTGACCTCCGCCTTCCAACCCAGACCCGACGCCGCCCACGGCGGCGACCGCCCCCGGCTTGCCTGACGGCAGGACCCTCGAAAACCCGAACCTGGAGACCCTCGATGCGACCCCTCGCCATCGTTTGCGGGCTGCTGCTCGCCGCCTGCTCGACCCCCGCCCCCGCCCGGACGGCCCCGCTCCCGCCCTTGGCCCGGGTGCCCTACGCCGACCTGAACCTGCGCGAGGAGAGCGACCGCGCCCGCCTGGTCGAGCGCGTCGCCGAGGCGGCGCGGGATTACTGCCGCGGCCACGCCGAAACGGTGGTTCCCCCGCACCGGCGCGGCGATCTCAACTACTGCCGCGCCAGCATGCGGATCCAGATCGCGTCGGCCATGCCGATCCCGGTCCGCCGCGCCTACGACAGCGGCTGGCGCCGCCGGCCGTGAGCCAGACGTCCCGAGACCCGGAGGGCGGCGGCGTTAGAACCGGCGCTTTCCGGTGACGGTCTCGAAGAACATCCGCCAATCGCCCATCAGGCTCCACAGCGGATATTTGAACGTCGCCGGCTTGTTCTTCTCGAAGAAGAAATGCCCGACCCAGGCGAAGCCGTAGCCGACCACCGGCATGGCCAGCAGCCATAGCGGGTTCAGGGTCGCGATCGCCGTCGCCAGGACCACCAGCACCAGGGCCGATCCGACGACGTGGATCCGCCGGCACGTCCGGTTGGAGTGCTCGTGGATGTAGTAGGGATAGAAGGCCGAGAAGCTTTCGAAGCGTCCGCCCGCCGGCTCTTGCGTGGTCATGGCGCGACGATGACTCCATGCGCGGCCGTGGGCAAGCTCAGGCCCTCCGCAGGCGCGCTTCGCGGCCGTGCTTGTCGATCCGGCCTCGACGAAACCTCCCCGCGCGCATCGCGCTTAACCCGTGGGCGTCCGGCCCATCCGCTTCACCCGAGCCTGGAACGGCGAGCGACCGCCTCGCGGGCTAGCCCCAAATAGGAGATTTCCGATGCGCTTCCTCGACATCACGGTCATCCCGGTCCCCGTCGCCAACAAGGCGGCCTATCTGGAGCATTCCCGCAAGACGACGCCCTTCTTCAAGGAACAGGGCGCCCTCGGCGTCACCGAGACCTGGGGCGAGGACGTGCCCGAGGGCAAGCTGACCGACTTCCGCAAGGCCGTGGCCCTTGAAGACGGCGAGACGGTCGCCGTCGGCTGGATCACCTGGCCCGACCGGGCGGTCCGCGACGCCGCCTGGGAGACACTGATGAGCGACGAGCGCATGATGGGCATGGACATGCCCTTCGACGGCAAACGCATGATCTTCGCGGGGTTCGAGGTGCTGGTGGAGGAATAGGGCCTCACCCTCCCTTCGCCTGGGGCCTGTACCGCAGGGCCTCGACCAGCACCGCGAAGGCCGGCGTCGGCTGGCGGCGGCTGGGATAATACAGATGATAGCCCGGGAACGGCGGGCGCCAGTCCCGCAGCGCGGGGACAAGGCGCCCCTGGGCGATCAGCGGCGCGGCCTGGTCCTCCATCACGAAGGCCAGCCCCAGGCCGGCCAGGGCCGCATTCAGGACCAGATCCATGTCGTTGAAGACCAGCGGGCCGTCGACGCGCGCGTTCAGTTCGCGCCCGTCCTTCTCGAACTCCCAGGCGTAGAGCCCGCCCAGCGTCGGCAGGCGCAGGTTGATGCAGCGGTGGTCGGTCAGGTCGTGCGGGGTCCGCGGGACCGGCCGGCCGGCGAAATAGCCGGGCGAGCCGACCACGACCATGTTCACCTTCGGCCGATCGGGACCGCGATCATGTCCTTGGCCACCAGTTCCCCCAGCCGCACGCCGGCGTCGAACCGCCCTTCGGCCAGATCGACCAAGGTGTCGTCGGTCGCCAGCTCCACCCGGATGTCGGGATAGCGCGGCAACACGCGGGCCAGGGCGGGCCACAGGACGGTGTGGGCCGCATGCGCGGTGCAGGTGATGCGGATGTTGCCGGACGGCCGGTCTCTCAGCTCGCTCAGCGCCTCGATGCGGGCGTCGATGTCGTCGAAGGCGGGCCGAAGGGTCGCCGCCAGCCGCTCCCCCGCCTCGGTCGGCGCCACGCTTCGCGTCGTGCGCACCAGAAGGCGCAGGCCCAACCGCGTCTCCAGCCGGCGCACCGTATGGCTCAGCGCCGACTGCGACGTCCCCAGCCGCGCCGCCGCCCGGGTGAAGCTGCGCTCCTCGGCCACCGCCAGGAAGGCCGCCAGGTCTCCCAGTTCGTCGCGCCGCATTGATGAACTCCATTCATAGGTTCATGTGGACAATAGCCCCTAATCGCCTTCTCGCGCACGGCCTAGGTTGCTGGCGTCACGGAAGCGGCCCGGCCGCGTCCGCCATCTCCGTTTCCCGAAAGATCATGAAGACCATCGGCTACGCCGCCCAATCCCCCGACGCCCCCCTGGCGCCCTGGACCTTCGACCGCCGCGAGTTGCGCGCGGGCGACGTCGCCCTGGAAATCCAGTACTGCGGCGTCTGCCACTCGGACCTGCACCAGGCGCGCAACGACTGGGGCTGGTCGACCTATCCCGTCGTCCCGGGCCACGAGATCGTGGGCGTGGTCACCGCCGTCGGCCCCGAGGTCACCCGCTTCAAGGAAGGCGACCGGGTCGCCGTCGGCTGCATGGTCGACAGCTGCCAGCACTGCGACCAGTGTGAGAAGGGCGAGGAGCAGCTCTGCCGCCACGGCAACACCCAGACCTACAACGGCCGCGACCGGGTCACCGGCGAGCCCACCTACGGCGGCTATTCCAAGCATCTGGTGGTGCGCCAGGAGTTCGTCCTGTCGGTGCCCGACGCCCTGGACGTCGCCCGTGCGGCGCCCCTGCTGTGCGCGGGCATCACCACCTGGTCGCCGCTGAAAACCTGGGGCGTCGGTCCCGGCAGCCGCGTCGGCGTCATCGGCCTGGGCGGCCTGGGCCATATGGCGGTCAAGCTGGCGGTCGGCCTGGGCGCCCACGTCACGGTGCTGAGCCGCTCGCCCGACAAGGCCGCGGACGCCGCCGAGCTGGGCGCCCACGCCCTGCTGGTCTCGACCGACGAGGCGGCGATGCAGGCCGCCGCCGACAGCCTGGACCTGATCATCGACACCGTCCCGGTCAAGCACGACCTGAATCCCTATCTGCGGCTGCTGGACGTCGACGGCACGCTGGTGATCGTCGGCCAGTTGGGGCCGGTGGACGAACTGTCGACCCTGCCCCTGCTGCTGGGCCGCCGACGCGTCTCCGGCTCGCCCATCGGCGGCATCCGCGAGACCCAGGAGATGCTCGACTTCTGCGCCGAGAAGACCATCCTTCCCGACGTCGAGATGATCCGCATGGACCAGATCAACGCCGCTTTCGACCGCATGGAGCGCTCGGATGTCCGCTACCGCTTCGTCATCGACATGAGCTCGCTGGAAGCGGCGGCGTAAGGACCCGAACGGCCGTTGCGCCTAGCGCAACGGCCGTCCCGCTTGAGCGATACCCGGCCGGTCGGGCCTGCGCCTATTCGAGCCCCCGTCATTCGGGGGATATCGAAATGAAGACCTGCCTTGTCGCCGCCGCCCTCGCCGCGGTCGGAACCTCGGCCCACGCCCAGGACCCTTCGGCCGCGGCGCTCGACGAGATCATCGTCACCGGCACCCGCTCGCCCGGCCGCGCCGCCCTGCAGGCCTCCACGCCGATCGACGTCGTCTCCGCCGAGGCCCTGGCGGCGACGGGCTATCCGGACCTGAGCCGGGCCCTCAACACCCTGCAGCCGTCCGTCAACTTCGCCCGGGCGGCGACGACGGCGACGGCGGCCAACACCCGTCCGGTGACCCTGCGCGGCCTGGCTCCGGACCAGACCCTGGTCCTGGTCAACGGTAAGCGGCGTCACGCCAACGCCATCCTGAACGTCAACAACAGCATCGGGCGGGGTACGGCCGGGGTGGACCTGGACACCATCCCGGAGAGCGCCATCGCCCGGATCGAGATCCTGCGCGACGGCGCCGCGGCCCAGTACGGCTCGGACGCCATCGCCGGCGTGGTCAACATCATCCTGAAGTCCGACGCCTCGGGCGGCCGATGGGCCGTCGGCGCGGCGTGACCGGCGAGGGGGACGGCGAATCCTGGTCGACGGGCGGCCATGCGGGCTTCGTGCTGGGCGACGGCGGGCATCTGACCCTGGCCGCCGAGGCGCGTCGCCAGGCCGCCACCAACCGCGCGCTCGTGGACCAGAGGTTCGACCGGGTCACCTATCGCATCGGCGACCCCCAGACCTCGATCCAGAGCGTCGCCTTCGACGCCGCCGTCCCCCTCGGCGAGTTCGAGGCCTACGGGTTCGGCACATTGACCCACAAGGTCTCCAACAACGCCGCCGGCTTCCGCGTGCCCGGCTTCTCGCCGGTCTGGCCGAACGGCTTCCTGCCGGTCATCGAGCCCACCATCTGGGATGCGGGCCTGTCGGCCGGCGTACGCGGGCCGGTCGCCGGGTTGGAGGCGGACCTGAGCCTGACCTACGGCTCCAGCGAGGCCGACTTCGAAGTCCACGACACCGCCAACGTCACCCTGGGGGCCGCCAGCCCCACCCGGTTCGACTCCGGCGGCGTGACCTACCGCCAGTGGGTGACGGACCTGGTCGTCTCGCGCCCGCTGGAGGTGATGGCGGGCGGAAACCTGGCCGCCGGCGCCCAGTTCCGCCGTGAGACCTACGCCATCCGCAACGGGGAACCGGCCGCCTACACCGGCCTGGGCGCCGACGGCTTCGCGGGCTTCAATCCCCGCAATCCGACCGACGCCGGGCGCAACGCCTACGCCGCCTTCGCCGACCTGGAGCTGCGCCCGACCGACGCGGTCTTTCTGGGCTTGGCCACGCGCTACGACCGCTACGACGACTTCGGCGGCCAGACGACCTGGCGCGCGACCGCGCGCTGGGACCTGTTCTCCGGCCTGGCGATCCGAGCCGCGGCCGGCACGGGCTTCAAGGCCCCCTCCCTGCAGCAGCAGTATTTCAGCGCCGTCCAGGGCGCGACCTCGGCCGGGCGGCTCGTCACCGTGGGCACCCTGCCGGTCTCCGACCCCGTGGCGCGGGCCCTGGGAGCCGGCGACCTGAAGGCCGAGCGCAGCCGCAACGTCGGGTTCGGTCTGGTGGCCGGGCCGTGGCGGGGGCTGACCGTCACCGCCGACGCCTTCCGGATCCGGATCCAGGACCGCATCGCCCTCAGCGAACAGCTGGGCGGCCCCGCCGTCGTCGCCATCCTGACCGGCGCCGGCATCACCAACTTCCAGCAGGTCCGCTTCTTCACCAACGCCGTCGACACGACCACCGAGGGGTATGAGATCGTCGCACGCTGGCAGGGCGACCTGGGCGACCGGACCCGCCTGTCGCTGAACGCCGGCTACGGCCGCTTCGAGTCCGAGCTGGACGTCCTGCGCCCCAATCCGGTCCTGCCCAACCTGCCCCTGCTGAACACCAAGTCGATCCTGTTCCTGACCGCCGCCCAGCCCAGGGACAAGTTCACCGGCCAGGCCGCGCTGACGCATGGGCCGCTGACCGTGCAGCTGTCGACGGCGGTGTTCGGGGACTACACCTCGGCCCCGCTGGTCGCGACCCAGACCTTCGACGGCGGCCACACCGTCGACCTGCTGGCCGCCTACGAGATGCGGCCCGGCGTCCGGATCGAGGCCGGGGTCCAGAACCTGACGGACCAGCGCCCCGAAGGCATCGCGGACCAGCACACCGTGATCGCCGCCACCGGGGGCAGCTTCCCCACGGGCGAGGAGACGCCGCTGGGCCTCAACGGGCGCAGCTTCAACGTCCGCCTGTCGGCGGCGTTCTGACCATGGACCGTCGCCGCCTGCTGTCGGGCGCCATGGCGCTGGCGGCGCCCGCTTCGTGGACGCCGGCCGCGTCCAGGCCCAGGACGCGGTTCCGCGCCTGGACCACGATCCCTTCCCGCTGGGCGTCGCCTCGGGCGAGCCGGCGACGGACGGGTTCGTGATCTGGACCCGGGTTCCCGGCTTCGACCGGGATCTGCGGCTGGCCTACGAAATCGCCGAGGACGAGGGCTTCGGCCGCGTGGTCCGCACCGGAACCGTCCCGGCCCCGCCGCGCGCGGCGGCGCCGTCCATGTCGAGGTCGGCGGCCTGACGCCCGGACGACCCTGGTTCTACCGGTTCCACCTGGGATCGGCCGTGAGCCGCACCGGCCGGACCGCCACTCTTCCGGAGCGTCCCGACCGCCTGCGACTGGCCCTGACCTCGTGCCAGCATTGGGAGCACGGCTGGTTCTCGGCCTACGCCGACATGGTCGCCGCCGGTCCCGCCGCCGTGCTGCAGGTCGGCGACTACATTTACGAGAAATCCTTCGGCCAGGGGCCGGATGTCCGCGCCTTCGGGTCTCCGCCGCCCTTCACCCTGGACGACTACCGGGCCCGCCACGCCCTCTACCGCACCGATCCACACCTGGCCGACGCCCACGCCGCCCTGCCCTTCATCGTTTCGTGGGACGACCACGAGGTGGAGAACGACTACGGCGCGGACCAGGGCGGGGTCACCGCCGACGGCCCGGCCTTCCTCGCGCGGCGCGCGGCCGCCTACCAGGCCTATTTCGAGCACATGCCGCTGCGGCCCAGCGCCCTGCGGGCCGACCGCGGGGTCCGCCTGCACCGCCGTTTCGCCTTCGGCGACCTGGCCACGGCGCATGTGCTGGACACCGCC
>NZ_JBNFOJ010000144.1:0-7535 GCF_057364705.1 Brevundimonas sp. CURTG3B2_SDJG | reverse complement strand
GCCTTGCGGAAGCCGCGGCTGACCGTCTCGGGGGCCAGGCCTGCGGCGTCGGCCCAGGTCTCCAGCCGGACGTCGGATTCGCGCCGCAGCAGGGCCGCCAGCTGGTCGGGCCAGTCGTCCAGCGCGGGCGCCAGCGGGCGGAGCGTCTCCCGGAACAAGCCGACGGCTTCAATCATGTCGCGCCTGGCGGCGCGTGCGATCAGATCGGGGTCGGCCACCCGGCCGGCGCCGAAGATCACGGGGTCCGCGAACGGCAGGTTCAGCACCTTGGCGCCGGACGCGGACACCGCGTCCATGTGCGACTCCCAGGCCCCGTGGATCAGCACCTGGCCCGGCGAGGCGCGGAACCGGCCCCGGTCGCCCGCTTCGACATAGCCGCCGGACAGCACCAAGGCGGCGTAGGCATGGCCGTGCCGGTGCCGTTCCATCCGGCCGCCGGCGGTCAGGGTCTGGAAAAGCGCGTGGGCCACCTCCTCAAACTGGCGGGCCGACTAGCCGGGGTCCAGTGTCAAACCGGTAATGCGCCGCGTTTCACCACCGTCCGCATCGCCACGCTGGAAGACACCCGGGTGACGCCGGGGATGCGCGTCAGTTCGCGCGAGTGGACCCGCTCCAGGTCGTCGACGTCGCGAACCACCAGCCGCAGCAGATAGTCCGAGCCGCCGGTCATCAGATAGCATTCGACCACTTCGGGCACCGTCGAGATGGCGGTCTCGAAGGCGGTCAGGGACGCCTCCGCCTGGGACGACAGGGTGACGGTCACGAAGACGCTGATCGGCAGGCCGACGGCGCGCTCGTTGATGATGGCGGCGTAGCGGCTGATCACCCCTTCGGTCTCGAGCGCCCGCAGGCGGCGCAGGCAGGCGCTCTCGGACAGGTTCACCGCCTTGGCCAGGTCGGCGTTGGTCATGCGCCCGTCGCCCTGCAGGGCGCGGATCATGCGACGGTCGGTGTCGTCCAGGGCGACGGCGGAAATCGTCTTCAATTGCAGCCTCGTTCGCAGATTCTGCGACTTTATGACGTTCAGTCGGCAAAAAGAACAGGAACCTGCGCGGGAACGACCGCTAGATTGCCGCGCGAAACGCGGCCGGCGCAGAGCGGCCCGTCATCGTTCAGGCAGAGGAAATCCCATGCGCGTCGGCGTCCCCAAGGAAATCAAGAAGAACGAGCACCGCATCGGCCTGACGCCGACCGCCGTGCGCGAGTACGTGGCCCGCGGCCACGAAGTCTCGATCCAGGAAGGGGCCGGCCTGGGCGCCGGCTTCACCGACGCGGACTACAAGAAGGCCGGCGCCAAGATCGTCGCCACCGCCGCCGAGATCTTCGCGAACAACGACATGATCGTGAAGGTCAAGGAGCCCCAGAAGGTCGAGTGGGAGATGCTCCGCGAGGACCAGATCCTGTTCACCTACCTGCACCTGGCGCCGGACCCCGAGCAGACCAAGGGCCTGCTGGCGTCCAAGTGCGCGGCGGTGGCCTACGAGACCGTCACCGACGCCAAGGGCGGCCTGCCGCTGCTGGCGCCGATGTCGGAAGTCGCCGGCCGCATCGCCGTCTTCTCGGCCGCCGAAACCCTGCTGAAGCACAACGGCGGCATGGGCCTGCTGTTCTGCGGCGTGCCGGGCGTGGCCCCGGCCCGCGTGCTGGTGCTGGGCGGCGGCGTCGTCGGCCTGAACGCGGCCCGCATGGCCATGGGCCTGGGCGCCGAGGTGGTCGTGCTGGAACGCTCGATCCCGCGCATGGCCTATATCGACGAAGTGACCCAGGGCCGGTGATCACCCGCTATTCTTCGATCGGCGCGATCGAGGAAGAACTGGTCAAGGCCGACGTCATCATCGGCGCGGTCCTGGTTCCCGGCGCCGAGGCACCCAAGCTGATCAAGAAAGAGCACCTGAAGCTGATGAAGCCGGGCTCGGTGCTGGTCGATGTCGCCATCGACCAGGGCGGCTGCTTCGAAACCAGCCACGCCACGACCCACGAGGACCCGACCTACGTCATCGACGGCGTGGTCCACTATTGCGTGGCCAACATGCCCGGCGCCGCCCCGCGCACCTCGTCGGAAGCCCTGAACAACGCCACCCTGCCCTTCGGCCTGGCGCTGGCGGACAGGGGCCTGGACGCGCTGAAGGCCGATCCGCACCTGGCCCGCGGCCTGAACGTCCTGAAGGGCGAGCTGACCTATCCGGCCGTCGCCGAGGCGCTGGACATGCCGTGGAGCGATCCGTTCGGCGTTTGGGCCAAGGCCTGATCCGCGGATCCCGGCCTGCCATGAGATTATCTCGCGGCAGGCCGGACTTATCGTCCTTTGTGACGTTCCCTGGCCCCCGATAGCCTCCCCGAACGCCGATTTTCCGGCGACGGGGAGGCTTCAATGCTCAGAACAAGCCTGATCGCGAGCGCCATTCTGGGGGTATCGGCGATCGCGGGCGCGATTGCCTGGGCCGGTAAGCCGGACGCCAGTCCAGCACCCCAGTCGCCCCCCGCCGCCCAGCCGGAGATCGGCGCCCGCATCGGCGCCTGGCGACAGCCCGAGGGCCTGACCCAAACCCCGATCTGGCCCGGAGAGGCCCCGGACATGGCGGACTGGTCGCGTCCGCCCGAGAGCGTCCTGACCGCGGACACGCCGGAGGCCGTCGACGGCTCGACCTCGCAAGCCGCGTTCGACGTCAGCATCCCCACCATGACGGTGTTCCCGCCCAGGGCTCCCAACACCGGCGCCGCCATCGTCGTCTTTCCGGGCGGCGGCTTCCGGGCGCTGGCGCTGACGCTGGAAGGCACGGAAATCTGCGGCTGGATCACCTCCAAGGGGATCACCTGCATCCTCTCCAAATACCGGGTGCCCGGCACCAACCACTACTGGAACCCGGAGTGCCGTTGCAGCATCACGCCGCGCGTTCCGCGAGCCCTTCAGGACGCCCAGCGCACCATCCGCCTCGTCCGGTCGCGGGCGGCGGAGCTAAAGCTCGACCCCCGGAAGATCGGCGTCATGGGCTTCTCGGCGGGCGGTTATCTGGTCGCTCAGACCAGCAACATCTTCGAGCCCGCCTATGATCCCGTCGATGCTGTCGATCAGGTCAGCAGCCGCCCGGACTTCGCCATCGCCTTCTTCCCCGGCCACATCTGCCGCCGCGGCGGCGTGATGGACCCGGGCCTTCGCGTCACCGGCCAAACTCCGCCGACCTTCCTGCTGCAGGCCTGGGACGACCCGGTGGACGACATCTGCAACAGCACCCTCTACGCCCGCGCGCTCGACGCCGCCGACGTGCCGGCGGAAGTGCATCTGTTCGCCAAGGGCGGTCACGCCTTCGGTCTTCGGCGGCGTGAGAGCCCCGATACGGTTTGGCCCGGATTGGTCGAGACCTGGCTCAAGGGCGTCGGCGTCCTGTAGGGGCCGGCGACAGCGAAGGGCTTCGCCGTCTCTAGACCAGCAGCGACACCAGGCCGCCGCCCAAATCGGCGCTGGCCTGACTGACGTCCTGGTCCATCACGGAAACGGCCTTGTCGAGCGCCGAGGCCTCCTGCTGGGACAAGGCGTCGTCGTCTCCAACCCTGGCGCGCTCGGTGGCCTGACGGACCAGCGCCTTGAGCTCGGCGGCCATCTTGCGGACATCGGCCATGACGTCGGCGTCGGCCTTCTGCTCCCCGCTGCGGCGCGACATCTCGGCGGCCCGCGCGTTCTGTTCGTCGACGGCCTGTTGGTAGGGATTGGCGGGCTTGCCGTCCGAGGGCCTGGTGTCGCCGGAGTGGCCCGTTCCGTCGCTCGCGGCTGAGTCGTCGGACGACGGAGCCGCGTCGCTCCCGGCCGTCTGCGCCGGCTCGCCCGCAGGAACGGCGTCGGACGCTGGCGCCGCGGGGCGGGCCGCCAGCGCTCATTCCGGAGGCGGAGCCGCCCGCCGCCGCGTACTCCTTCACCGCCGCACCGAGTTCGCGGGCCAGCTGGGCGGCCAGGCGCGCGGTCCCCTTCGGATCGGCCGCGGCCATCGACTGCAGCATCTCCAGCCGCGCCTTCAGCTGTTCGATCTTCTTGCGGGCCGCGGCCTTGCGCCCCTCCGAGGCCTGGGTCCGGCGCTGGCTCAACGTCTCCAGCGCCGTCTTGGCGTCACGGGCCTTGGCCTCGGCTGCGGCGGCGAGCCGTTCCTTCCGCGCCTCGTCGGACGTCTTGAAGGGCGTCGTCAGGCTGACCAGGCTCTCGGGCGAAATCCTCACGCCCCGGAGCCTGAGGTGATGCGCCGGAAGTCGCAAGGCGCCGGAACTCGCGCGGCTGCCGGAACCGGTTGGGGGTTCGCGGCGGGCGACGACCGCCACCCGGCCTGTAATTCGCCGCTCTCTTCCGGCATAAGCCCGCGATGAAGTTCCTCGATCAGGCCAAGATCTACATCCGCTCGGGCAACGGCGGCGCCGGCTCCGTCTCGTTCCGGCGGGAGAAATTCATCCCGAACGGCGGTCCGGACGGCGGCGACGGCGGCAAGGGCGGCGACGTCTGGATCACCGCCGTCGAGGGCCTGAACACCCTGATCGACTACCGCTACCAGCAGCATTTCAAGGCCCAGACCGGCCACCACGGACAGGGCCGCCAGATGCACGGCGGCAAGGGCGAGGACGTGATCCTGAAGGTCCCGGTCGGCACCCAGGTGCTGGACGAGGACAAGGAGACGGTGCTGCTGGACATGGACCGGGCCGGCATGACCGAACTGCTGCTGAAGGGCGGCAACGGCGGCTGGGGCAACACCCGCTTCAAGGGTCCGGCCAATCAGGCCCCGACCCACGCCAACCCCGGCCAGGAGGGCCAGGAGCGCTGGATCTGGCTGCGGCTGAAGCTGATCGCCGACATCGGCCTGGCGGGCCTGCCCAACGCCGGCAAATCGACTTTCCTGGCGGCCGCCAGCGCGGCCCGGCCCAAGATCGCCGACTATCCCTTCACCACCCTGACCCCCAACCTGGGCATGGTGGACCTCAGCCCGTCCGAGCGGTTCGTGATCGCCGACATCCCCGGCCTGATCGAAGGCGCCTCGGAAGGCGCGGGCCTGGGGACCCGGTTCCTGGGCCACGTCGAGCGCTCGGCCTCGCTGATCCATCTGATCGACGGGACCCAGGAGGACGTCGTCGGCGCCTATCGGATCATCCGGGGCGAGCTCGACGCCTATGGAGCAGGACTGGCGGACAAGACCGAGATCCTGGCGCTGAACAAGATCGACGCCCTGTCGCCGGAGGAGCGCGAGGAGAAGGCCGGCGCGCTGGAAGCCGCCGCCGGCAAGCGTCCCTTCCTGGTGTCGGGCGTGTCGGGCGAGGGCGTCACCGAGCTGCTGCGCGCGGCCTGGAACGAGGTGCGCAAGACCCGCGGCGAGATTCGCCTGGTCGACGACGAGGAAGTCCCGGTCGAGACCCCGGGCGGCTGGCGGCCCTGACCATCGTGGAAACGCCAGGGTCCTTCCCGACGCCCTGACGGAACGCTCCCGGCTCCCGGCCCTTTCCTTCCGAAAGGAGGCCGTCATGAGCGACGACAAGCCGATCCAGACGCCCGGCCGCAAGGCCAACGGCGCCATTCCGCTGGGCCGCCCTGACGCCAGCGCCTCCGACGCCGAGGTCAAGCGGGTCGGCGAGCAGTCGCGCCGCAAGGCCGGTCCCGACGGCCCGGACGCGACGGAGGTGGGCGACACCTTCAAGCGAGCAGGGAAGTCGACCGGGGACTGAACATAGGCGACAGGCCCCCACGCCCATGTTAGGGCACGCATGAGCATAAGTCGTCCGAGCCCGCCTTGTCCTTCTTCCACGCCGGTCCTGCGCCGAGAGCCTTCGGACCCCGTTCAGGGGGGCTGCGCGACGGCCTGGACCTGCGGCCCGGCATGGCGGTCGGCGTCTTCGGCGGCTCGTTCAATCCCGCCCACGACGGCCACGCCCATGTGGCCGAGACGGCGTTGCGCCGCCTGGGCCTGGACCGCGTGGTCTGGCTGGTCTCGCCCCAGAACCCGCTGAAGGACGCCCGCGACAGCGCGCCCCTGACCGAGCGGATGGCCTCCGCGGAACAGGCCGCCCGCCAGGCGGTCTCGGGACCGTCGATGATCATTTCGGACTTCGAGACGCGGGTCGGAACCCAGTGGACCATCGACACCCTGCGCGCCCTGGTCCACCGGCACCCGGGCGTCCGCTTCGTCTGGCTGATGGGGTCGGACAACCTGGCCAGCTTTCATCGATGGAGGGGCTGGACCGACATCATGCGGCTGATGCCGATGGCGGTGGTGGCCCGGCCAGGGTCGCTGCTGGACAGCCGCACCGCGCCGGCGGCGGCGCGGTTCGCCGGGGCCCGGCATCCCCGCCGGCCGCGCCCGGCGACTGGCCGACATGCCTGCACCCGCCTGGACCTACCTGACCGCGCCGCTCAATCCGAGGTCATCGACGGCGCTGCGCGCGGCGGCGCGATCCCGGAACACGTGACGCCGGAGGCCGTTCGTGCTAGGTTGCCGCTTTAGTAATCTCCCCGGAGCCCTCCGCTGACCCCCTCGCCCGCGCACGATGCGCATGACGCCGCCGTTTCGAATACGGCGCATGAGATGGACGCCCTCGCGGCCATCCGCCCCGAAGACGGTCAGCAGGCTCCCCTCCCGGTCGGCTCCACCGAACTCGAACGGGCCATCCTGTCCAAGCTCGACGACGACAAGGCGCAGGACATCGTCCTGATCGATCTGCGGGGCAAGAGCCCCATGTCCGACGCCATGATCGTGGCGTCCGGGCGCTCGCACCGCCATGTCGGCGCCTTGGCCGACCACTTGCAGCGCGTGCTCAAGGACCAGGGCCTGGGCAAGGTGAAGGTGTCCGGCCTGCCGCACTGCGACTGGGTGCTGCTGGATGCGGGGGACGTCATCGTCCACCTGTTCCGTCCGGAGGTCCGCGCCTTCTACAACATCGAGAAGATCTGGTCCGTCGACAGCGGCCACCGCGTCGACAGCCGCGCCTGATCTTCTGATCGGATGAAGCTGGGCGTCATCGCCATCGGCAAGCCGGGCCGCGGGCCCGAGGCGGCGCTGGCCGCGGACTACGCAGAGCGCGCCACCCTGGCCGGACGCGTGCTGGGCCTTGGGCCGCTGGAGCTGATCGACCTGGAGCCCCGCAAGCCCGGCAAGGGCCCCGAGGCCGAACTGATCCTGAAGGCCGCCGAGGGCGCGCACCTGATCGCCTGCGACGAACGGGGCAAGACCTTCTCCAGCCGCGACTTCGCCGACCATGTCGCCGAGCTGCGCGACCGGGGCGAGCGGCGGTTGGTCTTCGCCATCGGCGGGGCCGACGGACTGGACGCGAGCGTACGGGCCGCGGCCGCCTCGACCTTGGCGTTCGGGCCGCAGACCTGGCCGCACGCCCTGGCCCGGGCGATGCTGGCGGAACAGCTGTACCGGGCGTGACCATCCTGGCCGGATCGCCCTATCATCGGGACTGATGCGTCCGGCCGCCCTTGCCCTCCTGTTCGGCTTCCTCGCCTGCCGTCGCCGCCGGCGGGGCGCAGGAAGGCGAGGCGTCGCGCCTGCAGGCGGAGTACCGCGACG
>NZ_JBNFOJ010000143.1:0-7647 GCF_057364705.1 Brevundimonas sp. CURTG3B2_SDJG | reverse complement strand
GTAGATCGCGCCGCGCCGCAGGGCCTCGGCCACCCGTGTCTCGGGCGCGCCGACCCCGGCCAGCCACACGTCGCAACGGGCGTTGATGAACAGATCAGGCCCCACCGCGCTCCGGATCGCCGCGATCTTGGCCGCCAGGGCCTCGGGCGCGCCGCCGCCGTCCTCGATATTGATCCCCTGCGCGCCCGTCGCGACGATCCGCCCGGCCGTCGCCGCCACCTCGGCGGGATCGTCGGAATAGCCGCCTTCGAAATCGACGCTGACCGGCACGCCCTGCGCCGCCCGCACCACGTCGGCGCTCATCTGCACCGCCCGGTCCGTGGGCAGGGGCGTCCCCGTCCGGCCAGCCCAGCGCCCAGGCGCACCCCGCACTGGTCGTGGCGATCGCTCGCGCGCCCAGCGAGCGCATCACGGCCGCGCTCCCGGCGTCCCAGGCGTTGGGCAGGATCAGCAGGCCGGAACGGTGCAGGTCGTGAAAGGCGGTCATGGCGTGTCTCCCTGTGTCCTCCGGATGTAGGGCCGCCCGCCGCCATCCGCTCGCGGTTTCCGGACATTATCGCCCGACTGCCGCCACCTGCCGCCAAACCGCGGCGAGCGGCCTCGGCAACCTTAGCCGACGGCCGCCGTTTCCATGGTCCGACGGATTAACCAGGACACATCCCGATGCGCGCCCTCATGACCGCTTCCGCCCTCGCCGCCGGCGGCGCCCTTCTGCTCTCGGCCGCTCCGGCCCTGGCTCAGACCCCCTACGGTTCGACTCAGCAGCCGACCCAGGACGAGCGTATCGGCGCCATCCTGGGCGCCCTGTTCGGCGACCGCCTGGGCGTCTCCAGCTCGCTGGAGGCCGACTGGGGCCGCGGCCGCCGTCCGCTGGCCAACCAGCGCACCCAGTTCGAGAGCCGGCTGACCGCCGACGTCCGCTCCGGCGCCCTCTCCGTCCAGCGCCGCCGCCCGCCTGCGCACCGAGTACGACGACCTGGTCCAGCTCGAGGCCCGCTACACCGCCGACGGCCGCGTCACCACGCAGGAGCGGGCCGACCTCGCCGCCCGCTACCGCGAGTTCTCCCAGCGCGTCGAAGCCGGCGGCGGCTATGACGACGAGCAGGGCGCCGTCGCCGCCGGCCGCGCCGAGTTCGAGACCCCGGCGTCGACGCCGCCGTCCGCGCCCCGCCGCCTGACCCGCACCGAGGGCACGCGGCTGAAGACCGACTACCAGGCCCTGATCGACGTCGAGGCCGGCTATTTGCGCGATGGCCGGATCACGCGTCAGGAGCAGGCCGATCTCGACTCCCGCCTCGACGCCCTGGACGCCCGCGTCGGCGACGGCCCGTCCGGCGGCGGCTATGTCGACAACCGCACCCGCCTGGCCGACATCGAGCGCGCCCTTTCGAGCGGCTCGACCCTCAGCCGGGCCGAGATCGACGACATCCGCGTCGAGCACGGCGACCTGGTCCGCCTCGAGGCCGCCTACGCCCGCGCCCAGCCCTCGTCGGACGACCGCGCCTATCTGGAACGCCGCATCGGCGAGCTCGAGGCCCGGGCCCGCGTCCGTCGCCGCTGAGCGTCCGCCTGCCGCCACCCTGCTGACAGTCGGCTGTCAGCAGGGACCCGCTCCCGCACTGGCGTCCCCGCGGGCCGCCGCCTACATTCCGTTCATGGCCCGTTCCCCCTCGAAGTCCGGCAAGCCCGTCCACGTCCCGGGCCAGGCCTCGGGCCTGTCCGAAGCCCCAGGCGCCCTTCGTGCGCGACCCGGCCGGCTCCGCCCCGGGCCATGCCCCATGTTTCGCCCCCCGTCACAGGCCCCCGCCTGACGCCCGAGGAGGCCCCCGGCGCGCCCGAAGGCTGGGCCCCGCACCGCCCCGAGCGGCCGACCGACAAGAAACGCATCCCCTTCCGGCTGGAGACCAAATACACCCCCGCCGGCGACCAGCCGACCGCCATCGCCGAGCTGGTCGAGACCGCCAACGCCGGCGAGCGCGACCAGGTCCTGCTGGGCGTCACCGGCTCGGGCAAGACCTTCACCATGGCCAAAGTCATCGAGCAGACCCAGCGCCCCGCCCTGATCCTAGCCCCCAACAAGACCCTGGCGGCCCAGCTCTATTCCGAGTTCAAGAGCTTCTTCCCGGACAACGCGGTCGAGTATTTCGTCTCGTACTACGACTACTACCAGCCCGAGGCCTACGTCCCGCGCACCGACACCTACATCGAGAAGGACTCGTCCATAAACGAGCAGATCGACCGGATGCGCCACTCGGCCACCCGCGCGATCCTGGAGCGCGACGACGTCATCGTGGTCGCCTCGGTCAGCTGCATCTACGGCATCGGCTCGGTGGAGACCTACACCGCCATGACCTTCACCCTGAAGGTCGGCGACCAGATCGACGAGGCCAAGCTGCGCGCCGACCTGATCGCGCTCCAGTACAAGCGCAACGACGCCGCCTTCGAGCGCGGCATGTTCAGGAAGCGCGGCGACGTGCTGGAGATCTTCCCCGTCCACCTGGAGGACCGCGCCTGGCGCATCCAGATGTTCGGCGACGAACTCGAATCCATCCAGGAGTTCGACCCCCTGACCGGCAAGAAGACCGCCGACCTCAACGAGGTCACCGTCTACGCCGCCAGCCACTACGTCACGCCCCGCCCCACGCTCAACCAGGCCATCAACGGCATCAAGGCCGAGCTGAAGGAGACGCTCGACTGGATGGTCGAGAACGGCAAGCTTCTCGAAGCGCAACGCCTGGAGCAGCGCACCCGCTTCGACCTGGAGATGATGGAGGCCACCGGCTCCTGCGCCGGCATCGAGAACTATTCCCGCTGGCTGACCGGCCGCGCCCCCGGCGAGCCGCCGCCCACCTTCTTCGAATACATCCCCGACAACGCCCTGCTGTTCGTCGACGAGAGCCACGTCACCATCGGCCAGATCGGCGGCATGTACCGCGGCGACTACCGCCGCAAGTCGACCCTGGCCGAGTACGGCTTCCGCCTGCCCTCCTGCATCGACAACCGGCCCCTGAAGTTCGACGAGTGGGACGCCATGCGCCCCCAGACCATCCACGTCTCGGCCACGCCCCAGTCCTGGGAGCTGGAGCGCGCCGGCGGCGTCTTCGCCGAACAGGTCATCCGCCCCACCGGCCTGATCGACCCGCCCATCGACATCCGCCCGGTCTCGGGCGCCACCCGCAACCAGGTCGACGACGTCATAGACGAGGTCAAACAGACCGCCCGCGACGGCTACCGCAGCCTGGTCACCGTCCTGACTAAGAAGATGGCCGAGGACCTGACCGAGTACATGCACGAGCAGGGCGTCCGCGTCCGCTACATGCACTCCGACGTCGACACCCTGGAGCGCATCGAGATCCTGCGCGATCTCCGTCTCGGTTCATTCGACGTCCTGATCGGCATCAACCTGCTGCGGGAAGGCCTGGACATCCCCGAGTGCGGCCTGGTCGCCATCCTGGACGCCGACAAGGAGGGCTTCCTGCGCTCCGAGACGTCGCTGATCCAGACCATCGGCCGCGCCGCCCGCAACGTCGACGGCCGGGTCATCCTCTACGCCGACCGCATGACCGGCTCGATGGAGCGCGCCATCGCCGAGACCAACCGCAGGCGCGAGAAGCAACAGGCCTACAACGCCGCGCACGGCATCACGCCCGAAAGCGTCAAGCGCGACATCAAGGAGATCCTGGCCAGCCCCTACGAGTCCCGCGAGCTGGACCGCCTGACCGCCCCCGGCGTCAAGGACGAGGCCAAGCCCTTCACCGGCTCCAACTTCCAGGCCGCCCTCAAGGACCTGGAAGGCCGCATGCGCGAGGCCGCCGCCAACCTGGAGTTCGAGGAGGCCGCCCGCCTGCGCGACGAGATCAAGCGCATGAAGCTGATGGACCTGGAGTTCGCCAACGACGTCATGACGGCGGAGGGGGAGGCGGTCGACAAGGCGGCCCCGAAGAAGTGGCGCGCGGAGGCGGCGGCGGAGAAGGCGGCGGGGTTCAGGAAGGGGCGGTAGGGCTGAAAGCCAAGTCTTAGCTGTCGCTAAAGGCAGATGGCGTGGTGCGCTATATACTTAGGCGTAGATCGGGCCGGTAACACAACATGTTGCGCAGAAACATGTGGCAGGGCAGATACCGAATCGGTATCTTGTCAAGCGACCCTGGGGCGATCGAAGCCCAACGCTTGCGTCGGACCCTAATGTAGGTTTCCTCGGGGTCGCCTTTTCCCCAAACGTCGATCGATCACGTGATGCGATGGCATGAATAGCCAGTGCCGATAGGGGTGCGTCCAACGGTCGGACGGACCGTAATGGCAGCCAGTACCCACCCCTACGTTGAAATTGGGGTAGATTTTACGAATCTCCTCGTTGATCGCCTTATACAGCTTCTCCTTGGCAACCGTCCGCTTGCCCCTGAGCCTTCGTCCAGCCGGCTTCTCTTTCAGCTTGTCATTCAGCTTCGAGGACATCGAGCCTAAGATAATGTCCAGTCCTTGCAGAATGGCATGCTTCTTGGAATCGACATCGTTTATCCCTCCCTTCGGGATGTAGAGGTTACAGCCACGCATGAAGGCTGAGAGAGGGATGCGGCAAAGGAAGTCGCGAAATTTGTCAACGCGCTCCTTGGTGTCGGGAATCTTGTCCGGAAGGACCGTAACAAAAACTGCTTGATATGGATTGTGATCGGCATACTTCAGACCAAACGCGTACTTTATAAATTGATAGTACAATATGAAATATTGATCATCGTGATGACGTTGCTGTAAATTCAATGGCACCCTCATGTTCTGAGTGAACATGATCCGAACTTTTATGCGAGAAGCGGCAACATAACTGAAATAATATCTAACAAAATCGATATACCTATCAACACAGGATTGATCTACGTTCTGCCATTTTAGCTCGTGAATGAGCCCTAGCTCTACTTTCTTTGCTTCAAGTTCCCTGTTGATGGGCTCTTGATCGGCGCTGGAGAGCAAGACACCCCCAAAAAAATTGGAGAAATACCGCCCCCTTTTGTCGGATTCGTCCGCGTAAATTACGTAATGCTTATCCGCCATGAGGTGCTGAATTGGCCGCCAACCCTAAGTCGAGTCAACTTCAGAAGCTGAAGGACCTCGCGCGGGGAGCTGGAGAGCGATGAGTACAACCCAACTCCGAAGACCGGGCGCGGCGGGTGGCGACGGCTGCGGCTCCTGAAGGGAAACTTCCCACAAAGTAACCGTGTTACACGACCCTCGACAAACGCCAGGCTGCACCGCATGACTCCCGCATTGGTTGATGGGACTTGATCATGCTTTACCGTTACGTGCCGCAGCTTCGCTCCAAAGCGGGCGAGGCCATCGCGCTGAACAATCTCACTGCGACGGCAAAGGACAGGATGTTCCCCGTCGTCAACTTGACGACGGTCGTGCCTTCGACCTTCACGAGTCGAGTTGCGCAAGCTTGGGCCGGGCGCTCGCTCGCGCTTGACGGCTCCTTCAACTTCGATGCCTCCGGCTCGGGATTGGAGATGCAAAAGCTAGCGACTACCCTGCGCGGGGCAGGCGTGACGGTGGTGCCCTGCATCGAGTATGGGGCACAGGCGGGCTACCTCGCCGCGGTCCAGACTGTTGCGCAGGGAGCGCCATCGGGCTTGGTAGTCAAAGCCCGGCTAGGTCACATCCACCTTATCCCGGGTTGGTTGGCCGCAGCGAGTTGGCAGCTTTCCGATGTGGATCTGGTTATCTCTGCTGGACATCTTGCCGACTTTGGCGGACCCGGCGTTGTAGATCAGGTAGTGCTGAGCACCCTGATGAACCTTCATGCCCCAACCGCCTGGCGGTCCGTAACCCTCTTTGCGTCATCCGCTCCCAAGGACATGAGCAACTTGGGGCTGGGCAGCAACCTGGTGCCTAGACTGGAGTGGGCGCTCTGGGATGCGATGCGAACTCAGGTGCCCTTCCAACTGGATTATGGCGATTGCGGAATGGGACATCCTGACCTGTCCGATCCGCCAGGGTTCGTGATGGGAAACGCCACGGTGAGCGTGCGTTACACTCTCGATACGGAATGGCTGATCCTGAAAGGACGCCCGGTATCAGGAAGAACCGGCCTTCCCATGCCGCAGCAATATCTGGATCATGCCAAGACCTTGGCAGCGCATCCCAGTTTCGGTGGAGTCCCGGGGTGCTGGGGAGATCAGCGCATTCAGCAGATTGCCGGAGGCAAGGGCACCTCAGGCAGTCGACAGACTTGGGTGGAGATTGGCGTCAACCGGCACCTGTCCTTGGTTGCTGATCGTCTGCCGTAGCCATCCTTCTCGTCGCTTGAGCATAGCGCGCACCAAATCTGAAAGCTCAGCGTAGGGAAGTGTGGCGAGTTTCTGATGAAGTTCAGGAGCGGTTTTGGACCGTACCCCCTTGGCTATGCCTCGGCTTTCAAGCGCCTCAAGAGCTTCGTTCCTCCAAAGGAGCCGGGCGACTAACAAAGGATCAGGCTTCGGATTGAGCCGTCCTTCTCGAGTTCGCCGTAGCTCGACGGAGCCCGCTGAGCCTTCGGCGACGATTACCCCCCACCACTTCGGAACAATCTTTTTAGCATGTGGAGCGTGCCGTTTGCCCACCACTAGGCAAACTTCGTCAAATACCCGGCTGTAAAGTTCCGCCTGGATAGGCAGACGATCCAACGTGTCGCTGTCACTCTTCAGTTCGTAGCCCGTGAGCCGCCCGTTGATAACGGCTAGGTCGATCCGAGCGGACCCGGACCAAATGCCCATTTCCTCTACGATTCGTGTGTCTTCTTCTCCCGCGTGCTCCTCTGCAAGCAGCCGCCGCAGCGCTACGCGAACGTCGTGGTCACGCATGAGAGGTTGGTCCCGAGTGGTCGACGCAGGACTTAACTCAAGCCCCGTGCCATTAACACCCAGCGCATTGCGCGGGTTTGTCAAAGGCAGACACGCCGCATCTCTGATATGTAAACAAAAAGAGAACATCACGACTCCTTAGCGCTTTCACCAGTGCCACGCCTCCCCTGATCGGCCATTCGCGGATTCCCAGCGAACCCGAGCCGCCCAACCGCCTGTAATCGCGGCCTTCTCCCTCCGCCCCAGCGTCACGAACCCGCCTGGGTTTCCCGCGGCCCCATAATCCTCCCATCCCGTCGATGGGGAGGGCGCCGGATCCAGCGTCCCGTCGCGGCGGGCTGTGGTCGAGCGATGGAGCCCGGGAGACGGATATCCCGGGGGTCCCGGACGGCGCCGATGGATGGCGTCCGCCGGCTCGCCGCGCGCCTTTGGACGCGGGCCGCTGGCGGCGGGGGGAACCTCGCACGCCAAGCCCGCCCCGCGCCGTCGCCCGTAAGGACGACGGCGGATGATCCGGCTAGGCCCGAGGAGGGCCGCCAACCGGAGGGCGTGTGGAAAACGGCCGCGCGGGGCGTCCCCTCGTCGAACGGTAACCCCACACAGCACCGGGCGAGGCCCGGCGCCCCGCGCCCTCCCCGAGCTTCCGGCGGCCAACCGCCGGAAGCCGATGACGCACGCCTTGTCATCCCGGCCGCAGCGCAGCGAAGCGCCGGGACGCGCCCCCCCCTCTCCACCCAAGGAGCCCCCCCGCCATCCGACCCCGACGCCAATCCCGTCAGGCTTTCCTGCGCGACGCCGCCGTCGCCCCTTTCAGCGCGGG
>NZ_JBNFOJ010000142.1:0-7672 GCF_057364705.1 Brevundimonas sp. CURTG3B2_SDJG | reverse complement strand
GCGTGATCTCGCTGGACGGCAAGGGCGAAACCCAGCTGGCCCGCCCGACCGCCGACGGCGTTCGCGAGCCGCTGAACCGTCGCGCCACCGTCGGCATCAACTTCCGCTAAACCCGGAAGCGATCCGACACCGAGCCCTCGGCCTCAACCAGGCCGAGGCCGGCAGGCCAAAGCCAAGACAGAGCCGCCGGTCCCCAAAGGGACCGGCGGTTTTGCTTTGCGGGTCATGAAACCGACGGGCGGATCCCGCGTAGTGATCTCAAGCTATCCACGCCGAAGGACGCCGTCATGCTTCGCCGACCTCTCGCCGTCGTGTTCATCTTCACCGCTGCGGCCTGCTCGGCGGGCGATCGGGCGGAGAGCGCGTCCCAGGCGCAGGCGACCGATAGCGGCCGGCGCGAGACCGCGGTCTTCGCCGGCGGCTGCTTCTGGTCGGTGGAGGCGAATTTCGAGCGCATTCCGGGCGTGGTGTCGGCGGTCTCCGGCTTCGCCGGCGGCCATACGGTCCGGCCCAGCTACGAACAGGTCGTGGCCGGCGGCACCGGGCATCTGGAGGCCGTGCAGGTGACCTTCGACCCGTCGCGCGTTTCGTACCGCCGGCTGGTGGACCGGTTCTGGCTGACGATTGATCCCACCGACGCGAACGGTCAGTTCTGCGACAGGGGCGCCTCGTACGGCACGGCGGTGTTCGCCACCGCGGCGCAGCGACCCGCTGCAGACGCCTCGCGCCGCGCCGCCGCGGCCCGCCTGAGCGAACGGTTCGTCACCCCCGTCCGCGCCGCGGTCCGGTTCTGGCCTGCAGAGGCGCATCATCAGGACTTCGCCCGCCGCAATCCGGTCCGCTACGGCGGATACAGCCGTTTCTGTGGACGAGCCCAGCGGCTGCGCGCTGTGTGGGGTGAGGCCGCAGCCTGAAATCGTCCACAACCTTGATACGCAAAACGGGTGTGTCCCGCACGCCACCCCGCTCGACTGTCATATCACTGTCACATCAGTGTCGTCCCACTTTCCGACGTCACGCCTAAGGGGAGCGTGATTTTTCGACCGGCCCAAGCCGGCCGGCGGGCGCCTTCGCCCACATCATCGGGGATAGATGACAATGACGAACCGCAAGCGCGTGTTCTGGGCGACCAGCGCCCTCTTCAGCGGCCTGCTTCTCGCCGGCGCCGCTTCGGCCCAGTCGACGGGCACGGTCGCCACGGAAGGCTCGACCGAACTGGACACCATCGTGGTGACCGGCTCGCGCGCCCCGGCGAACCTGGAAGGCGTCATCGTCGCCGAAACCGTCGCCAAGACCCGGTCCAGCATCGGGCAGGAATACATCGCCACCCAGACCCCGGGTCAGTCCATTCTGCAGACCCTGAACCTGGTTCCGGGCCTGAACTTCGTGAACTCGGACCCCTACGGCAACTCGGGCGGCAACATCCGCCTGCGCGGCTTCGACGGCAACCGCGTGTCGCTGACCTTCGACGGCATGCCGCTGAACGACACCGGCAACTACGCCGCCTACACCAACCAGCAGCTGGATTCGGAACTGATCCAGCGCGCCTCGGTCAACCAGGGCACGACCGACGTCGACAGCCCGACGGCCTCGGCCACCGGCGGCACGATCAACTACATCTCGGTCCGTCCGCTGGAAGAGATGGGCGGAGAGGTGCGCGTCTCGCTCGGCGAGCACAACTATCGCCGCATCTTCGGCCGCTTCGACACCGGCGCCTTCGGCCCGTGGGGCACCACCGCTTGGCTGGCCTATTCGGCGACCGAGTATGACAAGTTCAAGGGCCCGGGCGAGCTGCAGAAGATTCAGTACAACGGCAAGCTGTACCAGGACCTGGGCGGCAACGGGAACTTCGCCAGCGTCGCGTTCCACTGGAACGAGAACCGCAACGACTTCTACAACAACTTCATCAACCGCGCGCAGTTCGACGCCGGCAACTACCTCGAGAACGACATCGCCTGCATCCGTCCGGTCGGCGTCGACGGGACGGTGCAGAACGAAAGCAACCAGGCGACGGCGATCCGCTCGGATGGCTCGGTGCTGAACAACACGAGCTGTACCAACTACCACGGCGTCCGGATCAACCCGTCCAACACGGGCAACATCCGCGGCCAGTTCAGCTACGGCCTCACTGACAGCCTGCGCTTCACCTTCGACCCGTCGTTCCAGTACACCATCGCCAACGGCGGCGGTTACACCCTGGTCAGCGAGCGCGACGACCGGCTGGACCAGAACACGACGAACAACGCGACGATCACCACGCCGGCCCAGTGCGCCGCCGTGGCGGTCAACCGCACGGGCGTCGACCTGAACGGCGACGGCGACAGCTGCGACAACGTCGGTCTCTACACGCCGAACAACACCAACACCCACCGCTACGGCATCACCAGCTCGCTGATCTGGGACATCAACGAGTCCCACCGCGTGCGCGCCGCCTACACCCTGGACTACGGTCGTCACCGCCAAACCGGCGAGTGGGTCCGCACGGGCCGCGACAGCGAGCCGGCGAACGTGTTCGGCGGCCAGGAGCGCTGGGGTGACGACGGCGCCCGCATCATCGGCCGCGACGGTTCGTTCCTGCGGGGCCGCGACCGCTTCTCGATCGCCCAGCTGAACCAGGTCGCCGTCGAATACATCGGCGACTTCATGGATGACGCGCTGACGATCAACATCGGCGTCCGCGCGCCGTTCTTCGAACGCCAGCTGAACCAGTACTGCTACTCGCAGAACGGCACGTCGACGGTTCGCTGCACCACCGAGACTCCGGCGACGACCCTGGCCAACGGCAACGTGACCTTCGCCTCGACCGGTTCGGCCGTCTACATCCCGCCGTACGAAGCCACTCTGAAGTACGACGATGTCCTGCCGAACGCCGGCATCGTCTACCGCTTCGGCGAGGGCCACAGCGTCTACGCCAGCTACGCCGAAGGCATGTCGGTGCCGCGGACGGACAACCTGTACCAGCCGGTCCGCAACGCGGGCTCGACCGAGATCGACTTCACGGCCGTGCAGCCGGAAACCACCAAGACCTACGACCTCGGCTACCGCTTCCGCCAAGGCGGCGCGATCGCCCAGGTGGCCCTGTGGTACACCGAGTTCGAGAACCGGATCGTCTCGTCGCGGGATAACGACCCGACGTCGCCGACCTTCGACTTCACCGTCGACCGCAACGTCGGCGCCGTGAAGCAGCAGGGCATCGACGCGCAGGTCGGCTACGCCTTCACCGACAACTTCGTCGTCAACCTGTCGGCCTCGTACAACGAGAGCGAGCTGCAGGAAGACCTGTTCCTGGGCACGACGACCATCGCCGGCACGGTCTATCAGCAGTACCTGCCGACCAAGGGCAAGACCGTCGTCGAGACCCCCGACTGGACCTTCGGCGGCCGCATCGACTGGGACGTCACCGAAGACCTGTCGGTCGGCCTGCAGGCCAAGTACGTGGGTGACCGCTTCGCCACGGACGTCAACGACGAGATCGCCCCGAGCTATGTCGTCGCCGACCTGGACGTTCGCTACAACCTGCCGAACACCATCGTCCGCGACGCCTTCATCCAGCTGAACGTCAACAACCTGTTCGACGAGGACTACCTGGGCAACATCTCGACGGGCAACAACGCCCTGGCGACGGTGGTGAACCCGAACCCGGTCGTGCCCCTGCGCGGCGGTCAGGTCCGCACCTACTCGATCGGTTCGCCCCGGACCGCTCAGATCAGCGTCGGCGTGAAGTTCTAAGACCAGCCTCAACGAGGTTCGGAGAGGGCGGTCCGTTCGCGGGCCGCCCTTCTTCGTTTCAAGGCGTCGCTTGAACGCGAGGCTTGCAGGCCCCATCTGGCGCGGCCGCACGCGTGGCTGTAGGAGCCGTCCCATGAACCAGACCGTCGTTCCCGCCGAATGGTCGCCGCACCGCGCGATGTGGGTCGGCTGGCCCAGCCATGGCGAGCTGTGGGAAGACAATCTCGAGCCCGCGCAGGCCGAGGTCGAGGCCCTGGTGCGCGCGCTGGCGGTCCCTGCCGGGAACGCGTCAAGCTGATGGTCGGCAAGCCCGAGGCCTTCGAGGACGCCCGCGCCCGCTTCGCCGGGGTCGAGGGCGTCGAAGTGATCGACGGCCGCTTCGGCGACATCTGGCTGCGGGACACCGGCCCGATCTTCGGCGCGGGCTCGGCGCGGGCCGCCGCCTTCCGGTTCAACGGCTGGGGCGGCAAGTACGAACTCGAACACGACGACACGGTCGCGACCCAGATCGGCGAGGCTTCCAACGTCCCTCTGGACCGCAACGACTTCATCCTGGAAGGCGGCGCTCTGGACCATGACGGGCAGGGGACCATCCTGACCACCCGCCAGTGCCTGCTGAACCCCAACCGCAACGCCGGCTGGACCGAGGACAAGGCGCAAGCCGCCCTGGCGGCCTCGTTGGGCGCGCGCAAGGTGCTGTGGCTGGGCGACGGCCTGCTGAACGACCACACCGACGGCCACGTCGACAACCTGGCCCGCTTCGTCGCGCCGGGCGTCGTGGCCTGCCCGGTCGCCTGGGGCCGGGGCGATCCGAACGACGAGGTCTATGACGCCGTGGCCAGGGCTCTGTCGGAGATGACGGACGCCGACGGTCGGCTGATCCAGGTGCTGCGCCTACCCTCGCCGGGCTTCGTGGGCGACGAGGACGAGAAGCCGGTTCCCGCCAGCCACATGAATTTCCTGATCGCCAACGGGGCGGTGATCGTGCCGACCTACGGCGACGACCGCGCCGCAGACCTGGCCTGCCAAGGCCTGAAGACCGTCTTCCCGGACCGGGAGATCATCCCGCTGCCGTCGATCGCGATCCTTTCGGGCGGCGGCTCATTCCACTGCATCTCCCAGCAGGAGCCCGCGTGATGGCCCGTCCAGATCCGAGAACGATCTCCGTCGCCGCGATCCAGACCTCGTACGGCGATGACATGGACGCCAACATCGCCAAGACCGTCGGCTTCATCCGCGAGGCCGCCGCCCGGGGCGCGCAGGTGATCCTGCCCTCGGAGCTGTTCCAGGGTCCGTACTTCTGCGTCAGCCAGGAAGAGAAGTGGTTCGCGACCGCCTGGCCGTGGCGGGAGCATCCGTGCGTGACGGCCCTGCAGCCCGTCGCCGCCGAGCTGGGCGTGGTCATCCCCGTGTCGATCTTCGAGCGCGAGGGGCCGCACTACTTCAACTCGCTGGTGATGATCGACGCGGACGGCTCGCTGATGGGCGTCTATCGCAAGAGCCACATCCCCGACGGGCCCGGCTATCAAGAGAAGTACTACTTCCGGCCGGGCGACACGGGCTTTAAGGTCTGGGACACCCGCTTCGGCCGGTTCGGCGTCGGCATCTGCTGGGACCAGTGGTACCCGGAGACCGCGCGGGCGATGATGCTGCAGGGCGCCGAGGTGCTGTTCTATCCGACCGCCATCGGCTCGGAGCCGCACGATAAGGAACTGGACACCGCCGAGCCGTGGCGCCGCGCGATGCAGGGTCACGCCGTCTCGAACGTCGTTCCGGTCGTGGGGGCCAACCGCACCGGTCATGAGCAGGTGACCGAGGCGGGTCAGGTGTTCTATGGCTCCTCCTTCATCGCCGACCATCGGGGCGACCTGGTCGAGAGCCTGGGCCGCGACGACGAGGGCGTGCTCGTCCACACCTTCGACCTGGACTACATCGACCGGCACCGCGCCGCCTGGGGCTTCTTCCGCGACCGGCGCACGGATCTGTACGGATCGTTGGTCAGCCCGCGTCCGGCCTGAGGCCCAGCGCCCGGCGCTCGGCGGCGCACGACGGGTTCGTCAGCCCCTCGGCCCGGGCGGCCGCCACCTCGATCCGCGCCGCTTCGACATCCGCTGAGAAGCGGGGGAGCGGACTTCGGCCGCGTACAGGCTGACGCCCAGGCCGACGCCCGCCTCGACGTCCGTCGGCCAGTTCATCCGGCAGATCGCCCGGCTGCGCCCGATCTCGCGTCCCATTCGGCGGCGTCGGCGCGCGATCCGGCGCGAGGGCGGCGAAGAGCTCGCCATAGGCGGCGCCCGCGACGGCTCCGCCAGCCGGCCAGGACGGGCTGTCGCGCATGGCGTCGTTGATCCGCTGACAGGGCTGCAAGCCCATGGCGACGGGCCGCGGCGCGGGCTCGCTCCGCCGTCAACTTGGTCAGGGTGTCGGCGTCGGTCAGCAGTCGGTTCATTAGCCGGGTCAGGGCGGGGCGGGGCCTCTGCGCCATCCGCGCGCCCAGGACGCAGTCGAAATGCTGGGCCGCTTCGGGGGCGCGCAACTCGGCGTGGGCCGTCGCCAGCCACCAGCGGTCGGTTCCGGGATCCACGCCAGTCGCGGCCGCATCAGGCGCGATCCCGGCGATGGAGGGAGGGGCGGCCTCGGCGAGGGCCCGGATCACCGACTCGTCCAGATAGCCCTGGACCGGCAGGGGTGCGTCCGATCCGCCCAGGGTCGCGCAGGCGCCCAGGAAGCCGCAGGCCGCCAGGGCGGCCGTCCCCCTCACCGGCCGTTGGACCAGGTCAGCAGGACGTCGGTGGCGCCGCCGTCCACCGGGGTGGCGATGACGTTCAGCAGCTTGCCCGAGCCGTCGGCGCCGTCGCCGGCCGCATAGGCCCGCGCGTCCTCGCGGTTCAGGGCGTTGATGGACTTGAGACCCGCGGCCTCCGCGCGCTGGCGATAGAAGGCGACGACCTGGTCCGGGGTGGCGTCCGTGGTGAACTCCAGCATGCCGCCGGGGCCGGCCGGGCTCTGGCCGGCGACGGCCGGACCCTTGGGCGAGGCGCCGGGATAGAGGACGGCGAAGGCGGGAGCGCCGGGGGCGGCGGGTTCGGAGGGCGACGCCGCCGAGGTTGGCCGTCCTCCGCCGGAGGCGTCGGGCTCTGACCGCAGGCGGTGACAAGGACGGCCAGGGCGGCGGCCGGGATCAGGGTCCGCATGGAGGGCTCCTTATGGCTGAGCTTTCAGAACGAACGGGACGCCGTCCGGTTCAGCCGCGAGGGCGCGGGTCCAACAGAAGACCGGACACGGTGGCGGCCAGCAGCCGCGGCGCGAACGGCAGGCGCGCGACCTTGCCCAGGATGTGGTCGCGGACCCAGGGCAACAGCCGCCCGTCCGCCTGATAGAAGGGCGTGAAGCCCAGGCTGAGCGCCTGATAGAGCCGCAGGTGCCAGCGGCGCGCCGAGGCGTAGGCCGGCAGCGCGCGCGACAGGTCGCCGTGGGTCTCCAGCGCCTCCGCCAGCGCCAGGGCGTCCAGCAGGCCCATGTTGACCCCCTGCCCCAACTGTGGACTGGTGGAATGGGCGGCGTCGCCGATGATCGCCAGCTTCTCCCCGAACGGCCGGGCCAGGGTGTGGTGGCCGTAGCGCGCCAGGGTCAGGTCGTCGGGGTCCCGGAGGGCGTCGAGGACCGGAGCGACCTCGGGCCACAGCCCCAGCACCTCGGCCTTCCAGGGCTCCAGCCCGGCCTCGCGCCAGACCGGGTAGGCGTCGGCCTTCAGGCTCCAGAAGAAGGTCGCCAGGCGATCCGGCGAGCCGGGCCGGGCGCCGACGGGAAGGACGCCGACCATCCTGGACGCGCCGCGATAGACCTGCTCCAGGGCGTGCGGATCGAAGGGCTCGCCGGGCCAGGGCACGGTCCCCCACAGGGCGCCGAAGGCCAGCATGGCGCGCGGCCGCCCTGGGCCTCG
>NZ_JBNFOJ010000141.1:0-7714 GCF_057364705.1 Brevundimonas sp. CURTG3B2_SDJG | reverse complement strand
CAGGGCGGGGGGAGGAGGCCACGGTCGCATGGCCGTCGGCGCGGCTCAGCAGAACGATGCGCCCCGGCGCGGCGGCGTCCAGGTCCGCCTTGTTGAGGAAGCGAGGCTCGGGCCAGCGGGTCTCGATCCAGCCGCGGCCGACGATGGGCCCGTCGGGGTGGGCTTGGGCCCAGGCCGTCAGCCGGGCCATGGCGTCGGCGACCGAGGTCGATCCCTCCAGGTTCAGGGTCAGCTCGCGCCAGCCGACGCCGTCCAGGTGGGCGTGGCCGTCGGTGAAGCCGGGGAACAGGGCCGCGCCCTCAGGTCCACCGCTCCAGCCCGGCGCGTCCGGCGCGCCTGCGGCCGGACCGACGTAGGCGATGCGCCCGCCACGGACCTGGACCACCTCCGCCGTCGGCGCACCCTCGACGCCGGTGTAGATCGGCCCGCCCCGGATGATCAGGTCCTGAGCCTGGGCCGAGGCGACGGACCCGGCGAGAAGCAGGGCGGCGAGCAGGGGGCGGATCATGCGACGGCTCCGGTGTGATCGCCGCGAGGCGTGGAGCCGAAAGCCGCTGGCGTCAAGCGGACGCCGGCCCCATGTCAGAGCCATGAAGCTGTTCACCATCGGATACGAGGGCGAGCCTCAGGCCGCGGTGATCGACCGGCTGAAGGCCGCCGGCGTCGAGGCCTTGGCCGACGTGCGAGCCGTGGCGGCGTCCCGGCGCGCGGGCTTCTCCAAGACGGTGCTGGGCGAAAGCCTGCGCGACGCCGGGATCGACTATGTCCACCTGCGCCCGTTGGGCACGCCCAAGGCCGGCCGCGACGCCGCCCGCAAGGGCCGGATCGGCGAGATGCGCGAGATTTTCGCCGGCCACATGGCCGAACCGGCCTCCGAGGCCGCCTTCCAACAGCTGCGCGCGCTGGCGGCGGAGAAGAGGACGGCGCTGCTCTGCTTCGAGGCCGATCACGCCGGCTGTCACCGCGCCGTCCTGGCCGAGCGACTAGCGAAGGAGGACGGGTTCGAGGTGGTCAACCTGTGACCTGCACCAACCTGATCCCGATCGGTCCATAGGGCTCCATCAGGCCCCACACGCCCGCGATCACGATCAGAGCGAACAGCCAGGATGCCGGAAAGCGCTCGGGCGAGATCCCGCCCTTCACCGCCACCCAGATGCACAGTGGGGAAAAGGCCAGAGCCATCAGCATCAGCAGAATGGCGATGTCGACGGCGTCCGGATGGTACGCCGCCCAGGCGAAGCCGCCGGTCATGAACAGCAGTAGGGCCGTGACCATGTGCCAGGTGAAGTAGTTCAGCCAGCGGCTGGCCTTGTGGAAGTCGTGGGCGTCCAGCAGCGGACGGGCGGCGAAGCGCCCGCCCACGAAGGTGTGCACCGCGAAGGTGATCAGAGAGAGGACGGCGGCCGTCGCGAAGCCCGGATTGACCGCCGTCCCGTCCATGTCAGGCCGCCGCCTTCTGCTTGCCGGCGAAGTCGCCGTAGAAGGTGCGGCCCTGGTCGGCCATGTCGCGCAGCAACTGCGGGACCTTGAAGCGGTCGCCGTAGCGTTCGGCGTACTGGTCAGCCTGCGCCACGAAGGCCTTCAGCCCGGTCTGGTCGATGAAGGTGATCGGACCGCCGGTCCAGGGCGCGAAGCCCCAGGCCAGGATGGCGCCGACGTCGGCCTCGCGAGGGTCGTCGATGACGCCCTCTTCCCAGCACTTCGCCACCTCGACCGCCTGGCGGTACAGGAGGCGCTGCTTCTGGTCCTCGACCAGTTCGGGCGTCGAGTCGGCGATCTTGACCGGCGCCAGGTCCGACAGACCCTTCCACAGGGTCTTGGGCTTGGTCTCGTAGTCGTAGAAGCCCTTGCCGTTCTTGCGGCCGTAGCGGCCCAGGTCCTCGACCATCACGCGGACGATCTCCGAGCCCGGTAGCGGCACATATTTGTCGCCCAGGTCCGCGGCGGTCTGCTTGGCGACCTTCACGCTGAGGTCCAGCGCCACGTCGTCGTGCATCTCCAGAGGGCCGCGCGGCATGCCGGTCATGCGGCCGATGTTGTCGATCAGGGCCGGGGCGTAACCCTCCTCCAGCATGGCCAGGCCTTCGGCGACGTAGGTCGCGAAGCAGCGCGAGGTGTAGAAGCCGCGGCCGTCGTTGACGATGATCGGGGTCTTCTTGATCTTCATCACGTAGTCCAGCGACTTGGCGATGGCCGCCTCGCCGGTCTTCTCGCCCAGGATGATCTCGACCAGCATCATCTTGTCGACCGGCGAGAAGAAGTGGATGCCGATGAAGTCCTCGGGACGCACCGAGGCCTCGGCCAAGCCGGTGATCGGCAGGGTCGAGGTGTTGGAGCCGAACACGGCGCCGGCCTCCAGCTGGGCTTCCGCCCGCTTGGTGACGTCGGCCTTGATCTCGCGGTTCTCGAACACCGCCTCGATGACCAGGTCCGAGCCCTTGATCTGGTCGTAGTCGGTGGTGGCGACCACCGAGGCCAGCAGGGCGTCGAACTTGTCCTGGGTCAGCTGGCCGCGCGAAAGGCGCTTCTTCAGCAGTTCCTCGACATGGGCCTTGCCCTTGTCGGCGGCTTCCTGGGTCTGGTCGATCAGGATGGTCTGGATGCCGGCCATGGCCTGAACGTAGGCGATGCCCGCGCCCATCATGCCAGCGCCGATGACGGTGACCTTCTTGGGATCGGACTTGGGCACGCCGGCCGGACGCACGGCGCCCTTGTCCAGCTCCTGCTTCGACAGGAACAGCGAGCGGATCATCGCCTGGGCCTGCGGCGTCATCAGGGTCTTGATGAAATACCGGGTCTCAATGCGCAGCGCGGCGTCCATGGGGACCTGAACGCCTTCGTAAACCGCCTTCATCAGGTTTAGCACGGCCGGATAGTTGCCGTAGGACTGCTTGCGCAGCATGGCGTTGCCGACCAGGAAGTTCTGGATGCCCGCCGGGTGGTAGGGACCGCCGCCCGGCAGTTTGAAGTCCTTGGCGTCCCAGGGTTGGATCGCCTTGCCGCCGCCCTTGATCCAGGCCTTGGCGGCCTCGACTTCCGAACCCTTGGCCACGACCTCGTGGACGATGCCGGCGCCCTTGGCGTCGTTGGGGCGGAAGGACTTGCCCTCGCTCATCGCCATCATCGAGGCCTGCACGCCCACCAGGCGCGTCAGGCGCTGGGTGCCGCCGCCGCCGGGGAACAGGCCGACCTTGATCTCGGGCAGGCCCAGCTGGATCTTGTTATCGTCGCCGACCACCCGGTAGTGGCAGGCCAGGGTCAGTTCCAGCCCGCCGCCCAGCGCCAGGCCGTTGATCGCCGCCGCGACCGGCTTGCCGCAGGTCTCCAGGGCGCGGAGCGCCCCGTTCAGCTTCCAACCGGCGTCATAGGCGTCCTGCAGCGAGCCGCCGGCCAGCATCCCGCCGGCCATGTCGCCCAGGTCGGCGCCGGCGCAGAAGCCCGAGGCCTTGCCCGAGGTCAGCACGGCGCCCTTGATGGTCTCGTCGGTCTTGATGCGCTCGACCCACTCGGGGATCTCCTTCATCACGCCCGAGGTCAGGGTGTTCATCGACCGTCCAGGGACGTCGAAGGTGATCAGGGCGATGCCGTCGGCGTCGACGTCGATCTTGAAGTTTTCCATGGTGAGCTCCCGCTCCCTCTTTCCGTCATCCCCGGGCTTGTCCCGGGGATCCATGAACTCAGTCGTCTGCGTCTGATCTTCCACCGTCCAAGCCTATGGATGGCCGGGACAAGCCCGGCCATGACGGGGAAGGGTGAGATTCAAACCCGCTCGATCACCGTGGCGGTGCCCATGCCGCCGCCGATGCACAGGGTGATCAGGGCGGTCTCCTTGTTGGAGCGCTCCAGCTCGTCCAGCACCACGCCGGTGATCATGGCGCCGGTGGCGCCCAGGGGGTGGCCCATGGCGATCGCGCCGCCGCAGACGTTGATCTTGTCGTGCGGGATGTCGAGCGCCTGCATGAAGCGCAGGACGACGGCGGCGAAGGCCTCGTTCAGCTCCCACAGGTCGATGTCGGCGGTGGTCATGCCCAGCTTGCCCAGCAGCTTGTTGGCCACGAACTCCGGGCCGGTGAGCATGATCGACGGCTCCGAGCCGATCGAGGCGGCGCCGCGGATCTTGGCGCGCGGCTTCAGGCCCAGGGCCTTGCCGGCCTCCAGCGAGCCGATCAGCACGCCGGCCGAGCCGTCCACGATGCCCGAGCTGTTGCCCGGCGTGTGCACATGGTTGACCCGCTCGACCTCGGGGTAGCGCTGGTTGATCACGGCGTCGAAGGCCATCTCGCCCATCATGGCGAAGGACGGGTTCAGCGCGCCCAGGGTCTGCATGTCGGTGTTGGGGCGGATCGTCTCGTCGTGGTCCAGGCGCACCAGGCCCAGTTGGTCCAGCACCGGCACGACCGACTTCTTGAACCGGCCTTCGGCCCAGCTCTTGGCCGAACGCTTGTGGCTCTCCACCGAATAGGCGTCGACGTCGTCGCGGCTGAAGCCCCACTTGGACGCGATCATGTCGGCCGACACGCCCTGCGGCACGAAATAGGTCGGGAAGGCCGAGGAGGGGTCGACCGGCCAGGCGCCGCCGTCTGAGCCCATCGGCACGCGGCTCATCGCTTCGACGCCGCCGCCGACGGCGAAGTCGGCCTCGCCGGACTTCACCTTCGCGGCCGCCATGTTCACCGCCTCCAGGCCCGAGGCGCAGAAGCGGTTGATCTGGACGCCGGCGGTGGTCTGGGCCCAGCCCGAGTTCAGCACGGCGGTGCGGGCGATGTCAGCGCCCTGCTCGCCCACCGGCGAGACGCAGCCCAGGATGACGTCGTCGACCTTGGAGGTGTCCAGGTCGTTGCGGTCGCGCAGCGCCTGCAGCACCTGGGTCGCCAGGCTCAGCGCCGTGATCTCGTGAAGGCTGCCATCCTTCTTGCCCTTGCCGCGCGCGTGCGGACCGCGTCGTAGATGTAGGCGTCGGCCATATGCGTCTCTCTGCTGTTGACCCCTACCGCTCGGCGCGCGGCGCCTCGCTGCTTGAGGGGAGGGTGCGGAATCGAAACTCGGTCGCCAGAAAACCTACGTTTACGTCAACGTCAAGTAATGAGTTGGCGAGCGGTCATTCCGCCGCGTGGCAGACCGCCTCGATGTTGAAGCCGTCGGGATCCAGTACGAAGGCGGCGTAGTAGGCGGGGCCGTAGTTCGGACGCAGACCGGGGCCGCCGTTGTCCCTTCCGCCTGCCGCGAGGGCGGCCTGGTGGAAGGCGTCGACCTGGGCCCGGGTCGCGGCGCGGAAGGCGACGTGGTTGGCCTCGCCGGGCGATCCTTGTCGGCGATGACGAAGTCGGGCTCGTCGCCGTCGCCGTACAGCAGCACGGTCGCCTCGCCGTCCCGATACTCGGCGATCAACCGATAGCCCAGCGGGGCCAACGCGGGTTCGTAGAAGGCGCGCGAGCGAGCGATGTCGCTCACGTCCAGGCCAATGTGGTCGATCATTGGGGACTCCTTGGAGGTGTTTCGAGCGAACGCGCGGCGGGCGAAAAGGGGTCGCTAAGTCGGCTGGGCGACGCCCGGGGGCGGGAATTCCAGCGAACGATTCTCACCTAGCTGAGCATTGGGAACGTCCGGGCGCTTAGGCCTTTTCCCGGTCGAAGCCATTGGCGAAGGAGGATGTTTCCATGGCCCAGAGCTACGAAGAGATGGACGCGATCGCGATGCTGAAGGCGGATCACCGCAAGGTCGAGGAGATCTTCGCCGCCTTCGAGAAAGCCCGGGGCCTGGAGCGGAAGCGCGCCCTGGCCGAGCAGGCCTGCCTGGAGCTGAAGGTCCACACGGTGATCGAGGAGGAGATCTTCTATCCGGCCTGCCGCGGCAAGGTCGAGGACGACCTGATGAACGAGGCCTATGTCGAGCACGACAGCGCCAAGCTGCTGATCAACGACATCGAAGCGGGCGGGCCCGAGGAAGAGTTCTACGACGCCAAGGTCAAGGTGTTGTCCGAGATGATCGAGCACCACGTTCAAGAGGAGGAGATGCGCTCCGAGGGCATGTTCTCCCAGGCCCGCGCCGCTGGCCTGGACATGGACCGTCTGGCCGACGAGATGAGGGCCCGCAAGAAGACCGCGATGGAGGAATTCCAGGCGGGCAAGCCAGCCATGACACGGACGCTCGAAGGCGACGACATTGAGAGCGCGCTGCAATCCGAGGAGGGGCGCAGCGCCTCCCGCTGATCAGCCGACGTAGCCAGCCTGCATCAGCTCCGCGATGTGGACGATCGCCAGCGGGCGGTCGTCCTGGACCACCAGCAGGGTGGCGATCTTGTTCTGGGTCATCAGGTCGATGGCGTCGCTCATCCGCGCGTCCGGCCCGATGACCTTGGGGCGCGGGCTCATGATGTCGGCGGCGCTCAGGCCCGACAGGTCCTGCGAGAAGGCGCGGCGGACGTCACCATCGGTGACGATGCCGGCCAGCGTCCCGTCCGGGTTCACGACCGCCGTCGCCCCCTTGCGCCCCTCGGTGATGGCCGAGACCACCTCCGCGAAGGTCGCCGTCAGGGAGACTGTCGCCGCGCCGGCGGCCGGTCGCCCATCCAGTCGCGCACGCTCTGCAGGCTCATGCCCAGCTTGCCGCCCGGATGATGCAGGCCGAAGTCCTCGGCCGTGAAGCCGCGGCGGTCCATCAGCACCATGGCCAGGGCGTCGCCCATGGCCAGGGTCATCAGGGTCGAGGTCGTGGGGGCCAGGCCGTTGGGGCAGGCCTCCGGCGCGTTGGGCAGCGTCAGGCACACCGCCGAGGACCGGCCCAGGAAGCTGTTGGGCCGCTGCGTGATCCCGATCACCGGGATGCCCTCGCGTTGGCAATAGATCAGCGGATCGCGCAGCTCGCGGCTCTCGCCCGAGTTGGAGATGGCCAGCAGCGTCACGTCCTTGCGCAGCATGCCCAGGTCGCCGTGGCTCATCTCGGCGGGATGCACGAAGAAGGCGTTGGTGCCGGTGGAGGCGAGGGTGGCGGCGATCTTGCCGCCGATATGGCCCGACTTGCCCATGCCGGTGACGACCACATAGCCGGGGCGGGACAGGATGACCTCCACCGCGCGCGCCAGGCTGTCGTCGATGGCGGCCTCGAGTTGCTGAAGCGCCTGGATGTTCAGCGCGGTCACCTCGCGGGCGCGGGCGATCATGGCGGCCGGATCGGCGGAGAGCTTGTCGGTCATGAGCGGGGAATTGGCCCATCCGGACCGGTTTCACAATGCGCCCGCCAAGCCTGGGGCCTCGGGTGCGTTCCACGGTCGGCCAATTGCTGCGGCTGCGAAGAATGCGCCGGGCTGAGTGGAAACCCTGGGCCGCTGACGCGTTAGAGACGTCATGGGGACGTCAGATCCGATCATCGACGCCGCGACCGCGGCCGCCGAGGCCGTGCCGAGTCTGCCGCCGCCCCCCATACGTCTGGCCAGGCCGGCCGTGTTCCTGGATCTCGATGGCGTGCTCGCCCACCTGGCGGAGACGCCCGACGCGGTGGGTCCCGATCCGCGACGGACCGCGGTCTTGAAAGCCCTCGCCCCCGCTCGGCGGCCGGGTGGCGATCCTGAGCGGGCGGACGATCGCCGAGATCGACCGGATCGCGGAGGCCAGCCTGGCTTCGGCCTCGGGCGTGCACGGGCTGGAGCGGCGGCGCGCCGACGGCTCGGTGCTGCGGACGGAAGCCGCGGCCGGGGTGCGGCGCGCGGTGGCCGCCT
>NZ_JBNFOJ010000140.1:0-7717 GCF_057364705.1 Brevundimonas sp. CURTG3B2_SDJG | reverse complement strand
CTGGGCGGCCGTCGCCGGGGGCGGCTTCGGGCGCCTCGGGAGCCTGCGGGGCCTGGTTGCAGGCCGCCAGGATCAGGGCCGCGGCGGCTGACAGCATCAGTCTCATCGTCGGCTCCTCTACTCGGCTGCGATGGCGTGGCCGGCGAAGTTCGCGCGGCGGCTGCGATAGTCGGCGATGCGGTCCTCGATCTCGTGCCGGAAGTGCCGGATCAGGCCCTGCACCGGCCAGGCGGCGGCGTCGCCGAGCGCGCAGATCGTATGGCCCTCGACTTGGCCGGCCACGTCCAGCAGCAGGTCGATCTCGGACGGGTCCGCCTCGCCGACCGCCATCCGCTCCAGCACGCGCCACATCCAGCCGGTGCCCTCGCGGCACGGCGTGCACTGGCCGCAGCTCTCGTGCTTGTAGAAATAGCTGATCCGGGCGATCGCCTTCACTAGGTCGGTCGACTGGTCCATCACGATCACCGCCGCCGTGCCCAGGCCCGAGCGCATCTCGCGCAGGCTGTCGAAGTCCATCAGCGCCGTCTCGGACATCTCGCGCGTGATCAGCGGCACGGACGAGCCGCCCGGGATCACGGCCTTCAGATTGTCCCAGCCGCCGCGCACGCCGCCGCAGTGCTCTTCCAGCAGCTGCTTCAGCGGGATGGACATCGCCTCTTCGACATTGCACGGGCGGTTCACGTGGCCTGAGATCGTCATCAGCTTGGTGCCGGTGTTGTTCGGACGGCCGAAGCCGGCGAACCAGTCCGCGCCGCGGCGCAGGATGGTCCCCACCACCGCGATCGACTCGACGTTGTTCACCGTGGTCGGGCAGCCGTACAGGCCCGCGCCGGCCGGGAACGGCGGCTTCAGCCGCGGCTGGCCCTTCTTGCCCTCGAGCGACTCCAGCAGAGCCGTCTCCTCGCCGCAGATATAGGCCCCGGCGCCGTGGTGGATGTAGACGTCGAAGTCCCAGCCGTGGACGTTGTTCTTGCCGATCAGCTTCGCTTCGTAGGCCTGCTTGACCGCGGCCTCCATGCGCTCGCGCTCCAGCACGTATTCGCCGCGCAGGTAGATGTAGCAGGCGTGCGCCTGCATCGCGAAGCTGGCGATCAGGCAGCCTTCGATCAGCAGCTGCGGATCGTGGCGCATGATCTCCCGGTCCTTGGCGGTGCCAGGTTCGGATTCGTCGGCGTTGACCACCAGGTAGTGCGGGCGATCCTTCACCTCCTTGGGCATGAAGGACCACTTCAGCCCGGTCGAGAAGCCGGCGCCGCCCCGGCCGCGCAGGCCCGAGTTCTTGACGTTGGCGATGATCCAGTCGCGGCCCAGGTCCAGCATGTCCTTGGTCGCGTTCCACGCGCCGCGCGACTTCGCCCCGTCCAGCGTCCAGTCATGGAGGCCGTACAGGTTGGTGAAGATGCGATCCTTGTCTTCCAGGATTCCGACCATGGTCAGTTCAGATCTCCGCGCCGGCTTTCGGCCTGGCTGAGTTTGTTCCGTCCGAAGACGATGAAGCCCACGCCCACCAGCGCCATCACGGCGCCGGCGATCGCCATGATCCCCATGCCGGGCCCCAACAGGCCGGTGAAAGCCGCCACGATCAGCGCGCCGCCGATCACGATGTCGCTGACCCCGGCGATGACGAAGATCCGCCCGTTCACCGTTCTCTCCGGTTTCGCCATCACAGGCCCTCCCGCAGGCGGCGACGGTGGTGGCGGTTGCGCAGGAAGGTCGCCGCCAGGAACGCCGCCCAGCCGGCGGCCACCATGCCGTAAGCGACCATCAGGGCGGTCTCGTCGGCGGGCACGGCGTCGTACCGGCTGGCGATCACATAGGCCGCGCCCAAAAGGATCAGCACCAGGCCGCCCAGGCGGTAGGGCCGCCCGACCGCCCTCCACTCCTTGCGGTAGGCCGCGCGGCCTTCCTCGGTGTCCAGGTCCGGCAGGCTCATGCCGGCACCGGATCGCTGTTGGGCAGCTTCCTGATCGGCTTGGCGGCCGAGCCGTCGTACAGCTTCGGATCCGTCAGGGTCAGCGCCCCGCCTTCCGGCTCCGAGCTCTTGCGCCCGACGTAGCTGCCGGCCTTCGGCTTTTTGCCGGCGGCGAAGTCGTCGATGATCCGGCCGATCGTCTCGGGCGTCAGGTCCTCGAAATAGTAGTCGTTGATCTGGGCCATCGGCGCGTTGGCGCAAGCGCCCAGGCACTCGACCTCCTGCCAGGTGAAGCGGCCGTCGGCGGACAGCGTGTCCTTCGGCCCGATCTTCTTCTTGCAGACGTCCATCAGCTCGCGCGCGCCGCGCAGCATGCACGGCGTCGTGCCGCAGACCTGGATAAGCGCAGCGGTTCCAACAGGTTCGAGCTGGAACATGGTGTAGAAGGTCGCGACCTCCAGCACCCGGATGTAGGGCATGCCCAGCAGTTCGCCGATGGCGCGGATGGCGGGTTCGGACACCCAGCCCTCCTGCTTCTGGACCAGCCACAGGATCGGGATCACCGCCGACTGACGACGGTTCTCGGGATATTTGGCGATCCACCAGTCGCACTTGGCCTTGGTCGCCTTGGAGAAGGCGAACGAGGCGGCTGGTCCTTGGCGAGACGACGAACGCTCATCGGTCCACTTCTCCGAAAACGATGTCGAGCGAGCCCAGGATGGCCGAGACGTCCGCCAGCATGTGGCCGCGGTTCATCCAGTCCATGGCCTGCAGCGAGCGGAAGCCGGGGGCCGAGATCTTGACCCGGTACGGCCGGTTGGTGCCGTCCGACACCAGATAGATGCCGAACTCGCCCTTGGGCGCCTCGACCGCGGCGTAGACCTCGCCTTCCGGCGTGCGGAAGCCTTCGGTGTACAGCTTGAAGTGATGGATCAGGGCTTCCATCGAACGCTTCATCTCGGCGCGGCGCGGCGGGACGATCTTGTTGTCCTCGACCATCACCGGCTCGCCGGGGCAGTTGCGCAGCTTGTGGATGCACTGCTCCATGATCCGCACCGACTGCTTCATCTCCTCGATGCGGCACAGGTAGCGGTCCCAGCAGTCGCCGTTCTTGCCGACGGCGATGTCGAACTCCAGGTCGGCGTAGCACTCGTAGGGCTGCGCCTTGCGCAGGTCCCACGGGATGTCCGAGCCGCGCAGCAGCACCCCGGTGAAGCCCCAGTCCAGCGCCTGCTGCTTGGAGACCACGCCGATGTCGACGTTGCGCTGCTTGAAGATCCGGTTCTCGGTGACCAGGCTCTCGATGTCCTTCAGCGCCGCCGGGAACTCGTGGCACCAGCGGCCGATGTCGTCGATCAGGGCGCTGGGCAGGTCCTGGTGGACGCCGCCGGGGCGGAAGTAGTTGGCGTGCAGGCGCGCGCCGCAGGCGCGCTCGTAGAACACCATCAGCTTCTCGCGCTCCTCGAAGCCCCAGAGCGGCGGGGTCAGGGCCCCGACGTCCATCGCCTGGGTGGTCACGTTCAGCAGGTGCGACAGGATCCGGCCGATCTCCGAGTACAGCACCCGGATCAGCTGGGCCCGGTATGGGACCTCGATCCCCAGCAGCTTCTCGATGGCCAGGCAGAAGGCGTGCTCCTGGTTCATCGGCGCCACGTAGTCGAGGCGGTCCAGGTAGGGCACGTTCTGCAGATAGGTCCGCGCCTCCATCAGTTTTTCGGTGCCGCGGTGCAGCAGGCCGATGTGCGGATCGACGCGGGTGACCAGCTCGCCGTCCAGCTCCAGCACCAGGCGCAGCACGCCGTGCGCGGCCGGGTGCTGCGGGCCGAAGTTGATGGTGAACTTGCGATCGTCGAGCGCGCGCGCGTGCTCGGTCCGGCCGTCGTGGGGCTCGTCGAAGACGTCGGTGGCGCCGATCGGAGCCGAGCCGTCCTTGGTGGCGAGGTCAGTCATTGGCGGCTTCACCCTGAAGCTGAGCTCTGGTTTCCGGTGAAGCGAAGCGCGCCAGATAGCGTGCCTGCACCGTCTGAGAGGCGCACTCCATGGCGTTTAGAGTGGCCTGGGCGCTGACTAGCCCCATTCCGACGCGTCTCGCTTCGGCGTCATCAAGCGCGCGGCGAGCCCGGTCGATGGCCGGCTGATGCAGCGAGACGTCGGAATTCACGCCGACCATGACCCGGCGCCAGCCCCTGACGCCTTCATCGACGGCGTTCGCCTCGCCCGGAGCGGCGCCGGGGTACTCCAGCGCGGCGATGCATAGGGCCGCACCTGCCAGATGGTCCGACGCCGCGGCTTGTGAGGACGCGCCCGTCGCGAGAACAGCGGCGGCCAAAGCGGAGCCGATCATGCCTTGCTCCCAGCCTTCTCGTCGCCCGGCAGGACGGCGGTCGGATACTCCGCGCCTTCCCACGGCGACAGGAAGTCGAAGTTGCGGAACTCCTGGGTCAGCTTGACGGGTTCGTAGACCACCCGCTTCTGCTCCTCGTCGTACCGGACCTCGACGTAGCCGGTCATCGGGAAGTCCTTGCGCAGCGGATGTCCCTGGAAGCCGTAGTCGGTCAGCAGCCGGCGCAGGTCCGGGTGGCCCGAGAACAGCATGCCGTACATGTCGAACGCCTCACGCTCGAACCAGTCGGCGCAGGGGAAGACCCCGACCGCGCTCGGCACGGGCTTGACCTCGTCCGTCGCCACCTTGACGCGGATACGGGCGTTCCGGGTCAGCGACAGCAGGTGATAGACCACCTCGAACCGCTCCTCGCGGTCCGGGAAATCCACCCCGCACACGTCCAGCAGCTGCTGGAAGCCGAAGCGCTCCTTCAGCACCGTCAGCACCTCGACGATCCGCTCGCGCTCGGCGACCAGCGTCAGTTCGCCGTACGCGACGTGAGCCTGCACGCCCAATTCGGCCACCATCTCGGCGCCCAGCGGCGTAAGCGCCGTCTCGAGCGCCTGTTGCTTCACCAGAGAGGTCATCGGTCGATGGTCCCCGTGCGGCGGATCTTTTTCTGCAGCTGCAGCAGGCCGTACAGCAGCGCCTCGGCCGTCGGCGGGCACCCCGGAACGTAGGCATCGACAGGCACCACGCGGTCGCAACCGCGAACAACACTGTAACTATAGTGATAATACCCGCCGCCGTTGGCGCACGAACCCATCGAAAGCACGTAACGGGGGTCCGGCATCTGATCGTATACTTTACGAAGCGCCGGGGCCATCTTGTTGGTCAGGGTGCCGGCCACGATCATCAGGTCCGACTGACGCGGGCTGGCGCGGGGCGCCATGCCGAAGCGCTCCATGTCGAAGCGCGGCATCGAGGCCTGCATCATCTCCACGGCGCAACAGGCCAGACCGAAGGTCATCCACATCAGCGAGCCGGTGCGCGCCCAGTTGATCACGTCGTCCAGCGAGGTCGTGATGAAGCCGCGCTCGCCCAGCTCGGCGTTCACCTGCTCGAAGAACTTGTCGTGGACGGCCGGGTCGTAGCCCTGGACCATCGAACGCGCGCCCGCTCCAGCGGGCAGGATCAGGCCCGGCTTTGCCGGCGAGGCGCCCGAGTTGCCCCGGCCGATCAGCGGCGTTTCATTGGTGGTCGTCACTCCCATTCGAGCGCGCCCTTCTTCCATTCGTAGATGAAGCCGACGGTCAGCACGCCCAGGAAGATCATCATCGACCAGAAGGCGAAGATCATGCCGCCCTTGGACAGGTCGAACATCGACACCGCCCAGGGGAACAGGAAGGCTACTTCCAGGTCGAAGATGATGAACAGGATCGACACCAGATAGAACCGGACGTCGAACTTCATCCGCGCGTCGTCGAAGGCGTTGAAGCCGCACTCGTAGGCCGACAGCTTCTCGGAATCGGGGTTCTTGGGCGCCAGCACCCAGGCCGCGATCATGAAGCCGAGACCAAGCACCGCCGCGATCCCCAGGAAGACCACGATCGGCAGATATTCGAGAAGGAATGCATTCATCCGGAAGGACCTCGTCCGCCACAGAGGGAGGGGCGGATTCGGCGCTTTCTAGACCGGGAGCCGCACGGGTTCAAACCCATGCGGCGAAAGGTTTTTCTTGCGAACGGTTCGCAGTTTTCCGGACAGCTTGTCGCAGGTCCGGACGGTTGCCTGACCGCCCCCCTTCCCTTCCCATAAAGGCTCTTGAACCCAGCCTTTTCCCGGAGTGACGCATGGCCGTCGGATCCCGCGTCCTCAACACCATCGAGCGGATCGGCAACCGCCTGCCCGATCCGGTCTTCCTGTTCCTGTGGCTGATCGGCGCCCTGGTGGTGCTCAGCCTGGTCGGCGCCGGCCTGGGCTGGTCCGCGGTCAATCCGGTCACCGGCGACATGCTCAGGGCCGAAAGCCTGCTGTCGCCCAAGAACCTGGAGCAGCTGATCATCGGCATGCCCAAGACGCTGACCGAGTTCCCGCCGCTGGGGATCGTGGTCACCATCATCTACGGCGCCTCGATCGCCGAGCGCTCCGGCCTGTTCATCGGCGCCATTCGCGCGGCCCTGACCCGGGCGCCGAGCTTCATGCTGACCCCGGTCATCGCCATCACCGGCATGGTCTCGCACCACGCCTCGGATTCGGCCTACGTCGTCGTCATTCCCCTGGCGGCCGTCATGTTCGCCGCCGCCGGCCGCCATCCTCTGGCCGGCCTGGCCGCAGGCTTCGCGGCCGTCTCGGGCGGCTACGCCGGCAATCTGGTGCCGGGCGCCCAGGACGCCCTGCTGCTCGGCATCACCGAGCCGGCCGCCCACCTGATCGACCCCTCCTATTCGGTGAACATCGCCGGCAACTGGTTCTTCATCGTCGGCGTCGTGGCCGTGTTCACCCCGATCATCTGGTTCCTGACCGACCGGGTGATCGAGCCCCGTCTGGGCAAATGGACTCCCGCCGCGACGTCGCCGCTCCCGCCACGGAAGAAAAGAAGGAGCTGACCCCTAGCGAGCGGAAGGGCCTGGCCTACGCCGGCCTGGCCGTGCTCGGCATGATCGCGCTCTGGGCTGTCATCACCTGGCTGCCGGGGTCGCCCTTCATCGACACGGACGCCGAGCCGGCCCAGCGGATGAACCCGCTCTACAAGTCGCTGGCCGCCTTCTTCGCCATCACCTTCTTTGTCTCCGGCGCGGCCTTCGGCGTGGGCGCCGGCACGGTCACGAGCCACCGCGACCTGGTGCGCATGATGCGCGAGGGCCTGGTCCAGTTGGCGCCCTACCTGGTTCTCGTCTTCTTCGCCGCCCACTTCGTGGCCATGTTCAACTGGTCGGGCCTCGGCCCGATCCTGGCCATCAACGCCGCTGAGGCGCTGCAGCAGATCAGACTCCCCGCCCCGCTCCTGCTGATCAGCGTGGTGCTGGTCTCCTGCTTCTTCGACCTGTTCGTCGGCTCGGCCTCGGCCAAGTGGTCGGCGCTCGCTCCCATCGTCGTGCCGATGTTCATGCTCCTGGGCATCAGCCCCGAGATGACCACCGCCGCCTACCGGATGGGGGATTCGGTCACCAACATCGCCACGCCTCTGATGAGCTATTTCCCGCTGATCCTGACCTTCGCCCAGAGGTGGGATCCGCGCTTCGGCCTGGGCTCCCTGATGTCCACCATGCTGCCCTACGCCGGATCGTTCCTGGTGGCGGGCCTGTCGATGGTGGCCCTGTGGGTGGCGCTGGACCTGCCGCTGGGACCGGGCGTAGGCGTCCACTATTGCCGGCCCCGCCGCCCGCCACCGGCCGCCCAGCCTTCCCCCTCGAGGGCGGAATCGCCGGTCCCTCCGCCCCGCCCCGAACCGGCCGCCGTTCACGGGCCCCGAACGCCCG
>NZ_JBNFOJ010000139.1:0-7818 GCF_057364705.1 Brevundimonas sp. CURTG3B2_SDJG | reverse complement strand
CCGTCGTCCACCAGGCCCTGGCCGACGGCGTGGGCGCGGTGCTGCTGTTCGGCGGCGTCGGCGTGTGGCTGTTCGCGCTGGCGAGCTGGCTCGTCTTCCGATGGACGCCGGCGGCGGCCCCGGACGTGTCCACCTGCCCTAGACCGGCGGCGGATTGACCGCGCGGAAGCCGCCCTCGCCCCAGTAGGGGTAGTAGGGGTAGGCCGGGGTCACCGCGCTGGCGGCGTCCAGGCGAGCGACGTGATCGGGCGTCAGGCTCCAGCCGGCGGCCCCGAGGTTGTCGCGCAACTGCTCTTCGGTGCGCGCGCCCAGGATGACGCTGGAGACGGTGGGGCGGCGCAGCAGCCAGTTGATGGCGATCTGGGGAACCGTGCGGCCGGTCTCCTGCGCGATCGCGTCCAGGACGTCGACGACGCGATACAGGCGCTCGTCGTCCACCGGCGGGCCGAAGGCGGCGGTGTCGTGCAGACGGCTTTGCGCCGGCAGGGGCTGGCCGCGGCGAATCCTGCCGGTCAGGCGGCCCCAGCCGAGCGGGCTCCAGACCATGGCCCCGACGCCCTGGTCCAGGCCGAGCGGCATCAGCTCCCATTCGTAGTCGCGGCCGACCAGGGAGTAGTAGGTCTGATTGGCGACGTAGCGGGTCCAGCCGTGGGCGTCGGCGGCGGCCAGCGACTTCATCAGCTGCCAGCCGGAGAAGTTGGAGACCCCGAGGTGAAGCACCTTGCCGGCCTTCACCAGGGCGTCGAGCGCGGCCAGCGTCTCCTCGACCGGCGTGAAGGCGTCGAAGGCGTGAAGCTGCAGCAGGTCGATGCGATCGGTCTGCAATCGGGTCAGGGCGTCTTCGACGGCGCGGGTCAGGCGGGCGCCGCCGGATCCCTTGTCGGCGGGGTCGTCGCCGAACGGCAGGCCGACCTTGGTGGAGATCAGGGCGGCGTCGCGCCGGCCCTTCAGCGCCTCGCCCAGGATGCTCTCCGAGGCCCCGTCGGAATAGACGTCGGCGGTGTCGAACAGATTGGCGCCGGCCTCCAGAGCGATGTCGATCAGTCGGCGCGCGCCGGCGACGTCGGTGTCGCCCCAGGCGCCGAACAGCGGGCCCTTCCCGCCGAACGTGCCGGCGCCGAAGCTGAGGACGGGGACCTGGAGGGTCGAGTTTCCGAGACGACGGGTTTCCATGGAGATTTCCTTCAGGCGGGAACGACGCGAGGGCGGCGCTCGAGGGACAGGCTGAGAACGGCCAGGGCCAGGGCGGCCAGGGGCACGGCGGCCGAGATGGCGGGGACGGCCGACAGGCCCGGACCGTGGGCGATCACCGCCCCACCCAGCCAGGCGCCGAAGGCGTTGCCCAGGTTGAAGGCGGCGATGTTCAGGCTCGAGGCCAGGCCCTCGCCCGCGCCGCCCGCCTGCTGCAGGACGCGCAGCTGAAGCGGGGCGACGGTCGAGAAGGCGGCGGCGCCCAGCAGGAAGGTGGCGACCACCGCGCCGATCCGGTCGTGGAAGGCCCAGCCCGAGGCGAACATGACCAGGGTCAGGGCCGCGAGCGTGCCCAGCAGGGCCGGAGCCAGCCGCTTGTCGGCCAGCCGTCCGCCCAGCAGGTTGCCGAAGACAAGGCCTGCGCCGAACACCAGCAGGATCGGCGAGACGGCGGCCTCGGACCATCCCGAGATTTCGGTCAGGATCGGCTGGATATAGGTGAAGATGGCGAAGACGCCGCCGAAGCCCAGCACGGTCATGGCCAGGCCCAGCAGGACCTGGGGCCGTTTCAGCACCGCGAACTCGTCGCGCAGGCGGCCGGGCTTGGCCTCGTCCTTCGTGGCGGGGACCAGCAGCGACAGGACGACCAGGGCCAGGACGCCGATCGCAGTCACCGCCAGGAAGGTCGAACGCCAGCCGAACTGCAGGCCCAGCCAGGCGCCGAACGGCACGCCCATCAGCGTCGCCAGGGTCAGGCCGGTGAACATGATGGCGATGGCCGAGGCCTTGCGCTCGGGGGCCACCAGTTGGGTCGCCACCACCGCGCCGACGCCGAAGAAGGTGCCGTGGGCCAGCGCCGTCAGGATCCGGGCGGCCATCAGCAGTTCGTAGGTGGGCGCCAGCGCACAGGCCAGGTTGCCCAGGGTGAACACCCCCATGAGGACCAGGAGAGTGGTCTTCTTGGGCAGGGTCCGCGTAGCGATGGTCAGCAGCGGCGCGCGACGAAGACCCCCAGGGCATAGCCGGTCATCAGCAGCCCCGCGGCGGGCACCGAGACGCCGAGATCTCCGGACACCTGCAGCAGCAGGCCCATGATGACGAACTCGGTGACGCCGATGCCGAAGGCGCCGACGGTCAGGGCGTAGAGGGCGAGCGGGGTGCGGGGGGACGATCCGGTCATGGCGGCCAGATGGCGAACCTGGCCGGCCGATATTAGATGGCAGCAAAGACCATCATTTGTGAGATCAGATCAAAAATGGCGCGACTGGACCTGAATCGCTCGGGCGAGATGGAGGTGTTCGTCCGCGTAGTGGAGCTAGGCGGGCTTTCGGCGGCCGCCCGATCCCTGCGGATGACCCCTTCGGCGGTCAGCAAGCTGCTGAGCCGGCTCGAGACCCGCCTGGGCGTGCGTCTGATCCACCGATCGACCCGGCGGCTGCAGCTCACGCCGGAAGGCCAGGCCTTTCACGACCGGGCCGTCCAGGTTCTGGCGGACATCGATGAGGCGGAGCGTTCGGCGGCCTCGGTGGCCGCGCCGCGTGGCCGGGTGCGGGTCAACTCCAATGTGCCTTTCGGCCTGCACCATCTGATCCCGCTCGTCCCCGTCTTCACCGCCCGCTACCCGGAGGTGATCCTGGACCTGGTCCTCACCGACCAGGTGGTGGACCTGATGGACGAGCGGGCGGACGTGGCGATCCGCGTCGGCCCCATGCCGGCCTCCCAACTGATGGCGCGAAAGCTGGGCGAAAGCGCGATGGCGGTGGTGGCGAGCCCGGACTACCTGGCTCGGCGCGGGACGCCGCGGACCCTGGACGACCTGGCCGGCCACGATCTGATCAGCTTCAACTTCGCCCGTCACTGCGACGGCTGGCCCTTCGTGACGGCGGAAGGCCGGCGGATCAGCCGCCCCGCGCTGGGCACGGCCACGGCGGGCGACGGTGAAACCTCCCGCAACCTGGTCCTGGCCGGCCAGGGGATCGCGCGGCTGTCCCTGTTCCACATCGGCCCGGATCTGGCCGCCGGTCGGATGGTCGAGGTGCTGAAGGCCTTCAATCCCGGCGATGTCGAGGAAATCCGCGCGGTCTATGTGGGCCACGGCGGCTGCCTGCCGTCGCGCGTGCGGGTGTTCCTAGACTTCCTGGCGGAAACCGTAAGGCTCTAGATATCCAGGTCCATGGCGACGGGGGCGTGGTCCGACGGCTGCTCCCAGGCGCGGACGTCGTCGTGGATGCGCGCGCTGCCCGCCTTCACCGCCGGTGTCAGGCCGGGCGAGGTCCACAGGTGGTCCAGGCGCAGGCCGCGGTTCGATTTGCGGAAATCGGCCGCGCGATAGCTCCACCAGCTGGCCAGCTTGGCCGGTTCGGGGATCTGGTCGCGGAGCACGTCGGCGAACCCGCCGGCGGCCTGGAGGCGGCGCAGGGTCTCGACCTCGATCGGCGTATGGCTGACCACCTTGGACATGTAGCGGTGGTTCCAGACGTCGTTCTCGCCGGGCGCGATGTTGAAGTCGCCGGCCAGGACCAGAGGGCGCCGCCTGTCACGCGCGGCCATCTCGGCGGTCAGGCGCTCGTAGAAGTCCAGCTTGTGGTCGAACTTGGGGTTCACGGCGCGGTCCGGCACGTCGCCGCCGGCGGGAATGTAGAAGTTCTGGATCTCGACGCCCTCGACCGTCACCGCCACGCAGCGGGCATGGCCTTCGCGGCAGACGTCCAGCTTCGGCGCCTCCGAGATCGGCTTGCGCGAGGCGATGGCCACGCCGTGCCAGCCCTTCTGGCCGCCGATCTTCAGGTGCGGCAGGCCCATGGCCTCGAAGGCGGCCCGGGGGAACTGGTCTTCCAGGCATTTGATCTCCTGCAGGCACAGGACGTCGGGCGCCTGTTCGGCGACGAAGCGGGCGACCTGGTCCACGCGCAGGCGGACCGAGTTGATGTTCCAGGTGACGATGCGAAGCATGGCGCCTTCCTTAGCGGGGTCGCGGCCGAAAGGCTTCGCCTGATCAGCGCAGTTCGGGGATTCGCCGCCCGACCGAGGCCGCGAACTTCTGGCGGCGTTCGCGCAAGCTCTTGCGGCGGGCCTTGAGGGCGTCGTGCTCCTCGCGCCCCCAGCGCCGGCGCACGGCGTCGGACAGGTGGGCGTGTCGGTCGTACTGATGCACGATCGGGCTGACGGATCCGTCCGGGTTCAGGAACAGGCCGCCCTCGTCGATGCGCAGCGCGTCGGACGGACGGTCGCCGATCGTGGCCACCCGTTCGTAGTTCGGGCGGATGTCGACCTCCAGCAGGCCCAGGTGGACCGCCAGATTGCAGGCCGCCTGGTCCGCGCCGAACGCGCCGCCGACTTCAGAGCGCGGGATCGCCGCCAGCATCAGCAGCGTCCGGCAGAACCGGCTCGCGGCCTCGGCCGGGCCCAGCACCGTGCCCACGCAGATGCAGGGCTCTCCCGCCACCGCCTCGGTCAGGGCGTCCCCGAACACGGCCCTCAGGTGCTTGATGTTGAAGGCGTGGTCCGCCAGCGCGGATCCCTCGCTCTCGGTGAACATCTGCAGCCGTTCGGGCGGCCGTTCGAACGGGTCGCCCTGGAAGATCACGTCGCGCACGTCCGTCATAAGCACCTGCCGGACCCACGGCCGCTCGGCCAGCCACCGGTCATAGGCGGCGAAGCGCTGCATCACCGGGTGCGGCGCCCAGCCCTCGGGTCGGACGGTGACGATCGTCACCTCGAACCGGGTCGCCAGGTCATGGATGTCCGGCCGATCGTCCGTCGCCAGCACGATCTCGCCGTCGAAATGCGCTCGCAGCGAGCGCACGAAGGGTTCCAGCGCCGCCGCGCCGTAACTGGTCGCATAACCGAACACGGCCCGGTCCGAGCCTTCGCCTCTTGTCATGGCGTGCGTCGGTCCCAGGGCCTTGCTGAGCCAGGACAGGTAGGAGGAGGAAGCGACCGGCACTGGGGATCCTGGAAGGGCGTCGGAGAGGATGGACTCTCCCAGAGCCGCGAAGCGAGATCAACGCCGGTTCCGAGCCGAAAAAAGCGCCCGATCCTCAAGGATCGCGCTGGGAAGTTCGTCTCTCTCGCCGCCGGGAAGGGGATGAAATCCGTAGCGGTTAAGACCGGCTCCCGCCGATCTGTTGCGAAAGTGCCACGCAGGACGGAAAATGTCAAACGTGTCGCGCCAGCAACGCTTCCCGCCTCAGGCGAACGTCAGTTCCGGCCGGGCCGGCGGGTGGGGTCGCGCAGCTGGAACAGGCTGGGGGATAGGCCGGACGCCGGTTCCAGGGTCGTCAGGCGGGTGGTCGTCGAGCCGCCCTGGGCGTCGCGGATGGTCCATTCTCGCAGACGGATGGGGCTGCCGGCGAAGGACAGGATGACCATGCCCTCGTTGGGGCGGCGCGAATCACGGGCGGTGATGGCGAAGGCGCCCGACTGCATCCGGGTGACCCGGTCGATGCGCACGCCCTGGTCGAGGCGGACGTTGCGCGCCAGGAAGGTCGACAACGGCGTCTGGCCCAGCGGCACCTGGCGGAAGACGTTCAGACGCGGGTCGTAGCGCTTCACGTTGGAGCCGTCCGAGACCACCAGCAGGCCGGCGGGGTTGGTGTATTCGAACCGCATCCGGCCCGGGCGCTGCAGGTAGAAGCGGCCCTCGCGGGTCTGGGCGCCCGAGGTCTCGGTGAAGGTCCCTTGGGCCGAGGTCAGGTTCTGCAGATAGGTCTGGGCCTGGGCCAGGACCGCGCGATCCTCGGCCGACAGGCCGCTCTGGGCCCAGACCGGCAGGGCGGCGAGGCCGGCGACGGCGGCGGTTCCAAGCGCAAGGGCGCGGCGTGACACGGTCATGGCGTTCTCCCGTTCGGGATGGTTGTCGATCCTGCCGTCTTGCAGACCGGGTCTGTCAGGGGCGTGACGCGAGCCTGACCATATTCCGGCGCTGCGATGAAGCCCCGTTCATCCGAACGGCGGGGCTTCGGAGGCGGCGGCCAGGGTCAACGGCCGCGGCCGCGGCCCGTTCCATCAGCCCATCGGCGGCGGGCCGGCCAGGACGTCGCGCTTGCCCGCGTGGTTGGCCGGGCTGACGACCCCCTCCTGCTCCATTCGCTCGATCAGCGAGGCGGCGCGGTTGTAGCCGATCTGCAGGCGGCGCTGGACGTAGCTGGTCGAGGCCTTGCGGTCGCGGGTGACCACGGCCACGGCGCGGTCGTAGAGATCGTCGCCAGAGCCGCCGTTCCCGCCGTCGTCGCCGAAGGCGTTGTCGCCGTCGCCGTCCGGATCGTCGGTGATCAGGTCCAGATAGTCGGGCTCGGCCTGGGCCTTCAGGTGATTGCAGACGGCCTCGACCTCCTTGTCGTCGACGAAAGGTCCGTGCAGGCGGGTGATGCGGCCGCCGCCGGCCATGTAGAGCATGTCGCCCTGACCCAGCAGCTGCTCGCCGCCCTGCTCGCCCAGGATGGTGCGGCTGTCGATCTTGGAGGTGACCTGGAAGCTGATCCGGGTCGGGAAGTTGGCCTTGATGGTGCCGGTGATGACGTCGACCGACGGGCGCTGGGTGGCCATGATCAGGTGGATGCCGGCGGCCCGGGCCATCTGGGCCAGGCGCTGAACCGCGCCTTCCACGTCCTTGCCGGCGACCAGCATCAGGTCGGCCATCTCGTCCATGACCACGACCAGATAGGGCATGGGCTCGGGGCGGATCTTCTCGCTCTCGTAGACCGGCCGGCCCTGTTCGTCGAAGCCGGTCTGGACGGTGCGCTCGAAATGCTCGCCCTTCGCCTGCGCCTCGCGGGCGCGGTCGTTGTAGCTGGCGATGTTGCGCACGCCGAGCTTGGACATCCGGCGATAGCGGTCCTCCATCTCGCGCACGGTCCATTTCAGCGCGACGACCGCCTTCTTCGGATCCGTGACGACCGGGGCCAGCAGGTGGGGAATGCCGTCGTAGACGCTGAGCTCCAGCATCTTGGGGTCGATCATGATGAAGCGGCACTGTTCGGGCGTCAGCTTGAACAGGATCGACAGGATCATGGCGTTGACCCCGACCGACTTGCCCGAGCCGGTGGTGCCGGCGATCAGCAGGTGGGGCATCCGCGCCAGGTCGGCGACATAGGGCTCGCCGCCGATGGTCTCGCCCAGGGCCAGGGGCAGCAGGTGCGACGGCTTGTCGTACTCGGTCGAGGCCAGCAGGTCGCGCAGGAAGACGGTCTCGCGCTTGGCGTTGGGCAGCTCGATGCCGATGGCGTTGCGGCCCTGGACCACGCTGATCCGGCAGGCGCGGGCGGACATGGAGCGGGCGATGTCGTCGGACAGGGCGACGACGCGGCCGTGTTTCACCCCCGGCGCGGGAACCAGTTCATACAGGGTGACGACGGGGCCCGGGCGGATCTGGTCGATCACGCCGCGCACGCCGAACTCCTGCAGCACGCCCTCCAGCATCTTGGCGTTCTGCTTCAGCGCCTCCTCGTCGACCGAAGCCACCCTCTTGGCGGGTTTGGTCAGCATGCCGAGCGGCGGCAGGTCGAAGCCGCCCTCGGGGCGAGCGAAGTCGAAGGCGGCCTGGCTGTCGTCGACCTCGCGGCGCGATGCCTTGGGCGGCTTGACGGCGGCGACCTTGGGCTCGGGCGCGGACCGGGCCGGGGCGGG
>NZ_JBNFOJ010000138.1:0-7825 GCF_057364705.1 Brevundimonas sp. CURTG3B2_SDJG | reverse complement strand
GAGGGAGCCAGATTAGGTCAGAGACACGTCGGAATCGGTCGTAACACGGCTGAGTTTAGGAATATTTTCTTTCCCGCAGCGAAAGAAAAGGCGGGCCCGTTTCCCAGACCCGCCCTCCATGCTTCTCCTCAATCGTCCCGCCAAGCGGGACGAAAGCGAACAGGCTCAGCCTCCGAACAGACCGTTCACCCAGGTCCGCACCGCGGCTTCGTCGGCCGGATTGCCGGTGTAGGCCAGGCCGGCGGCCGGCGTGTAGGGCTGGTTGTTGCCCCGCGCGCGCGACGTCCAGGCCTTGTGGCCGTAGCTGAGGTCCGAATAGTTCGACGGCAGGCGGCGTACGGTCGGCTCGATGAAGATCGAATCCGAGGCCGTGGTCGAGCCGGCGATGCGCACGTTCGGCAGCTTGGACAGCAGGTCCAGGGTGTCCAGGCAACCGCCCGAGCAGCCGGCGTCCACCAGCACGACCACCGGCCCCTGCACGGGGTTGGGCGCCCCCGTGTCGGCGGCCACGGCGCGGCCGGCCAGGGTGAAGGTCGACTGGCCCGCGGCGATGGCGGCGTCGAAGGCGGCGATGATCTCGCGCGTCTGTTCGATCACCGGCATGGCTTCCTGGACGAAGCGCGGATCGGCTTCCATCCGGCCCAGGGTGTCGGCGTACCACTGACGGTTCCCCGGGGTGGCCCGGTAGGTGACCTCGCCGGCGGCCGGCTGGCGGCTCACCGTGAATTCGGGCGTCCAGATGCGGTTGGCCATGCCGTAGCCGCGCGCCGTCGACGTATAGACCGACGAGCCCGAGGCGGCGCGCAGGTCCAGTACGAAGCCCTGCGGGCCGCGCAGGGCGGCGGCCTGGGCCTCGACCTGGGCGTTGAAGGCGTCCCAGCCCGCGCTGTCGGCGAAGGAGTGGACATGGACCCAGGGCCGCCCGTTGACCGTCTCGATCGACAGCGGCGTGGCCGACGGCATGTAGACGGTGGCGCGGTAGGCGGCCTCCAGATCGCCGGCGACGAGCGGCGCCGGCTTGATCTCATAGGCGCGCGCCCGGCGGTTGCCGACCGCGAACTCGCAGGTGGACGGCAGGCCGCCCACGAACGGATTGTTGCGGTTCCACAGCAGGTAGGGGGCCGAGGTCACGCGCCCGGCCTCGGTGGTCAGGTCGCCCTCCCAGCGGTCCAGCTTGGCGCGGGCGAACTCTTCGATAGGAGTGGCGTTGCAGCTCACCACGGCGGCGCGACGGGGGGCGCGCCCCGCACGCCGGGCTTGACGTAGGTGACGACGTATTTGCCGTCGCGCCAGCCGGTGGTGAAGCCGGGCCATGCGATGCCGAAATACGGGCCCATGCCCTCGAACGTCGGGCGCAGCGAAATGTTCGAATCGCGGAAGCCGGCGCCGTAGTAGCGCAGCAGATAGGCGTGGGCGTCGCCGCTGTTGACCCGGCCGGCCAGGCCCAACGACTCCTGCAGTCCGGCGTCGATCCAGCCGCGGAAGGCGGTGCTGGCGGGCCCCTGAACCGCGGCGGCGGGATGGTTGGCGGCCAACTCATCGTGGGCGGCCTGCAGGTCTTGGCGCGCCAGCGCCCGGAATCCTGGGCCAGGGCGGAGCCGGCCGAGACGGCGAGGACGAGGGCCGCCGAGGCGGCTGCGGTCAGGAAACGTGTCATTACTCTCGGGCTCCAAGGGTCCGACGAAAAGGCGAAGGGGTTAAAGCGTATCGGCGCGCCCCTTGCCAAGCCCGTAGAACGCCGCCCCTCCGGTTTACTCCACACGGAACGCGGCCTAATCGGGGCGACATGTTCAAGAAGATCCTGATCGCCAACCGCGGCGAGATCGCCGTCCGCATCATCAAGACCTGCCGTCGCATGGGAATCGCGACCGTCCAGGTCTATTCCGAGGCCGACGCCGGCTCCCTGGCCGTCGAGATGGCCGACGAGGCGGTGCTGATCGGCCCGGCCCCGGCGGCCCAGTCCTATCTGCTCGCGGACCGGATCGTCGAAGCGGTGCGGCAAACCGGCGCGGAGGCCGTTCACCCCGGTTTCGGCTTCCTGAGCGAGAACGCCGGCTTCGCCCGCCGGCTGCGCGACGAGGGCATCGCCTTCATTGGCCCGAACCCCGAGGCGATCGACGCCATGGGCGACAAGATCACCTCCAAGAAGTTCGCCGCCGAGGCCGGCGTCTCGACCGTCCCCGGCCACATGGGCCTGATCGAGAGCTCCGACGAGGCCGTCCGCATCGCCCGCGAGATCGGCTATCCGGTGATGATCAAGGCCTCCGCCGGCGGCGGCGGCAAGGGCATCCGGGTCGCGCATTCCGACGACGATATGGCCGAGGGCTTCGCGGCGGTGAAGGCCGAGGCCCTGAACGCCTTTGGCGACGACCGGGTGTTCCTGGAGAAGTTCATCGTCGATCCGCGCCACATCGAGATCCAGGTGCTGGGCGACAAGCACGGAAACGTCGTCCACCTGTTCGAGCGCGAATGCTCGATCCAGCGCCGCAACCAGAAGGTCATCGAGGAGGCCCCCTCCCCGCTGCTGGACGAGGCCACCCGCATAGCCATGGGCGCCCAGGCCGTCGCCCTGGCCCGGGCCGTGAACTACGACAGCGCCGGCACGGTCGAGTTCGTCGCCGGCCAAGACAAGAGCTTCTTCTTCCTGGAGATGAACACGCGCCTGCAGGTCGAGCATCCGGTGACCGAGCTGATCACCGGCGTCGACCTGGTCGAGCAGATGATCCGGTCGGCCTGGGGCGAGAGGCTGGCCTTCCGGCAAGAGGATCTCAAGGTCGACGGCTGGGCCATCGAGAGCCGCATCTACGCCGAGGACCCCTACCGCGGCTTCCTGCCCTCGATCGGCCGCCTGGTCCGCTACGAGCAGCCCGAGGAAGGCGCGCATGAGGACGGCTATGTCGTCCGCAACGATTCCGGCGTCCGCGAGGGCGACGAGATCAGCATGTTCTACGACCCCATGATCGCCAAGCTGTGCGCCTGGGGCGAGACGCGCGAGGCCGCGCTGAACGGCATGGCCCGAGCGCTGGAGGACACCCACCTGGCGGGCCTGGGCCACAACGTGCCCTTCCTGGCCGCCGTCATGGACCAACCCCGCTTCCGCTCGGGCGCGCTATCCACCAGCTATATCAAGGACGAGTTCCCCGACGGCTTCCACGGCCTGGCGCCGGACGAGCGCCAGACGCGCATCCTGATCGCCGCAGCCGTCGCGATGAACGAGATCCAGGCCGAGCAGTCCGGCGATCCGTCGGACCGCACCGACTGGGTGGTCCTGATCGACAAGACGCCGCACGGGGTGTCGCTGTCCTATGACGAGGACGAGGCCCTGCTGCTGAGCTTCACCGGCGGCGGCCACGCCCGCCTGACCGAGATCGACTGGCGGCCGGGCATGGCCCAGTTCCGCGCCGAACTGGACGGCGAGTCCTTCACGGCCGAGGTCGCCCGCGTCGCCGACGGTTTCTCAATCCGTCACCGCGCCGCCAAGGCCCGGGTCCGCGTTCTGAGCCCGCGCCTGGCGGAACTCTACGCCCGGCTTCCCGAGAAACAGGCCGCCGACACGTCCAAGCTGATCCAGTCGCCCATGCCCGGCCTGGTCGTCGCCATCCCCGTGGCCGTGGGCCAGGAGGTCAAGACCGGCGAGACCGTCGCCATCATCGAAGCCATGAAGATGCAAAACATCCTCAAGGCCGAACGCGACGGTGTCGTGAAGGCGGTCGGCGCGAAGGCGGGAGACCCGGTGGCGGCGGACGACGTGCTGGTGGAGTTCATCTAGGGCCACGCTGGGCCTCACCCGAGGGATCGACGATGCTCAGGCAGGCGCTGATCGGTTTCCGAGGACGGCTCGGCCGCCGGGATTGGTGGTTCTGGACCATTGTCACGGCGGCGACCTATCTGGCCGTGTGCTTCGTGGCGACGGCGGCGATCTTTCCCGGCGCGTCTTCGGTGGCGACGGCGATGGTCGGCGTCCCGGCCGGCCAACTGCTGCTCAGCGTCGCGCTCACCGCTCTGTTCCAGTGGCCCCTGCTCGCTCTGGCCGCCAAGAGAGCCCACGACATCGGTTGGCCCGCCTGGCCCGTCCTGGTGCTTCAAAACCTCGCCGCCGCCTTGTCCTATGTGCCGTACGGCCCCGACGCGGCTCGGGTTGGCGTCCCCGCCGTCCCGCCGAGCCTGACCCTGACCCTCGGCTTCGCCGGCCTGATCGTGATCTGGCTGGGTGTCGCCCTCACCCTTGGCTTGGCGCCCGGCGAACGCGGCCCCAACCGTTTCGGGCCTCTTCCTGTCGGAACGGGCCGTTTTGCGTTCGAGACCCTGTTGAGACGAGAGCGCGAGCGCTCCTAGCGTGCGCGCCTTTCGTCCTCCTCCCGTTCCATCGTCGCGAGGTCCCGGGCGATCTCCTCCTCCAGCCAGGCCTGGAAACGGCGGATCTTCGGCGCCCGTCGGCGGTGTTCGGCGGTGACGAACCAGTAGCTCTGGCCCAGCGTGGAGCGCTGCTCGAAGGGGCGGACCAGGCGGCCGTCGGCCATGTCCTGCCGCCAGAAGAAGGGGGTCAGAATGGCCAGCCCTTGGCCCGCCATGGCGGCGTGACCCTCATTGGCCTGGGAGTCGAGCCTCAGAGCCGGACGCTCCAGCAGGGAATCCGTCGCCAAGCCGGCGTCTTGAAACCAGGTCACCCAGTCGGCCTCGTGGGGCGAGATGGTGGGCAGATCCAGCAGGTCCTCGGGGCGCAGGTTTCCGCCGTGCTCCGCCAGGAAGGCCGGGCTGCACATGGGTGTGAAATCGACGGGCAGCAGCGGCTCGGCGTGCAGTCCTTCCCAGCCGCCGTAGCCCAGGCGGATCGCCACATCGACCCCGTCCGCGGACAGATCCGAAACTCGGTTGTCGACCTGCATGCGGATGGCGATCTCTGGATGGCGCAGTTGGAAGCCGCCGATCTTCCAGGCCAGCCAGGCGTTGGCGAACGTCGTGGTGGTGGAGACTGTTAGGGTCGCCTCGTCCTCGGAGCGCAGATCCGAAAAGGCGGCGGCGATCTCGTCCAGGCCGCGCCCCACCAGAATGGCCGCGCGGCGCGCCGACGGTGTCAGGAACACCCGCTGCTTCTCGCGCCGAAACAGCTTCACGCCCAACCGCTCTTCCAGCATGCGAATCTGATGACTGACGGCGGCTTGAGTCATGCCCAGCTCGCCGGCGGCGGCCGTGAAATTCTCAAGCCGCGCGGCGGCCTCGAACACCCGGACGGCGGACATCGGCGGAAGGCGGCGCATGGCGAGATCATAATGTCAGCTTATGAAATATGTCGAGCCTTTCGTTATCGCCGCGAGCAGGTTTGCGCGACGATGCCTCCATCGAACGCACAGGAGGTTTCCATGACCACCCTTTCCAACGCCCCGGCCAACCGCCGCTCCAGCATCCTGGAGATGGCGAAGCATATCGCCCACAACCTGCACCGCACCGGCGAGCTTCGCGTCGCGTATCAGTACGATCAGCCCTGGAAGGCCCGCGCCCGCTCCGGCGGACGCGCCTGAGACTGCGGCGGTCGACGCCGCGCCGGCCCTGATCGGCTCGCGTCGACCGATCTGTTCACACGGGCGGATCGCCAGCGGCCGTGTCGCCGAACACCCGACGGAAGCTTGTCCGCAGCGCCTCGTCGGCCTCGTCCATCGTCGCTGGCACGCCCAGATCGACCAGGCTGGTCACACCGTGCTCAGCGATGCCGCACGGCACGATGCCGCCGAAATGGGTCAGGTCCGGCTCCACGTTCAGACTGATCCCGTGGAAGCTGACCCATTTCCGCACCTTCACGCCGATCGCGGCGATCTTGTCCTCGCGGGACCAGCCGGGCCCCTTGCGTTCGACCCAGACGCCGACCCGGCCCTCGCGCACATCGGCAGCGACGTTGAACTCGCCCAGCGCCCCCACGATCCACTGCTCCAGGCCCCGCACGAAGGCGCGGACGTCCTTGCCGCGAGCGTTGAGGTCCAGCATCACATAGGCCAGCCCGCTGGCCCGGCATGATAGGTGAACTGCCCGCCGCGGCGCTGCGGTGTACGGGGAAGCGGCCGGCGTCCAGCAGATCCGCGTCCTTCGACGAGACCCCGGCGGTGTAGAGCGGCGGATGCTCCAGAAGCCAGACCAGTTCCGGCGCGCGGCCCTCGGCGACGGCGGCGGCGCGCGCCTCCATGGCCTCCACCGCGGCGGGGTAGTCGACGTAGCCCTCCGAGCGCGCCCATTCGACCGGGCGGCCGTCGGCTCGAACCAGTTTCGATACGGTTTCGCTTAAGGACTGGGAAAGCATGTCGCCCCCAATGTGGGGATCGGGAGCGCCATGCAAGACCACCCCGCCCAGTCCCCGTCCGTGTCAGAGTCCTCCATGAGCCAGATCGAAGCCGTCGATGTCGAGATCTCGGTCGTCCTGGGGCGCTCGGTCCTGCCGATGAGCCAGCTGCTGCGCATGGGCCGCGGGGCGGTGATCCCGCTGGACGCCTCGGAGAACGACGAGGTGTGGATCCTGGCCAACAACCATCCGGTCGCTCGCGGTGAGATCGAAATCCGCGAGGACCGTATCGCCATCACGGTGACGCGGCCTGCGGACGTCTACGACTTCATGGCGGGCGCGGCCTAGGTCCGGCCTAGGACGAACCCTCGGACGGCTTCACCAGCACAGCATCCACCGGTTGCAGCACGCCGTTCGACGCCAGCGTCTCGTCGCCGGTCAGGCGGCCCTGGGCGCCGTCGGGCGCGGTGACCACGATCGCCTGACCGTCGCGACTGAAGCTGAGAAGCCCGTCCGCCATGGTGCGCATCTCGACCTTGCCCGAGCCGCCGCGGTCGATGGCCGCCAGGATGTCCCGCCGCGTCATCACGCCCGGCAGGATATGGGCCCGCACCAGGGCCGCGCTCTGGGCCTTCAGCGCCGGGTCGGACAGGTCGCCGTCGCCCAGGACCCGGAACGCCTGGTCGGTCGGGGCCAGGACGGTGTAGGGGCCCACGCCCTCGAGCACGCCCTCCAGGCCGGAACCGGCGACGGCCCCTTCCAGCGAATCCAGTTCGCCGTCGGCTTTCAGGCTGGCCGCCAAGGTTTGCGACGAGGGTTGGGGCGCCGCCGTCCCCGCCTTGTCAGACACGTCCTCGGCGGTTGGATTGCAGGCGGCGAGCGCCAGGACGGCCAGGGGCGCGGCGGCCCACGCGAGCAGGACTTTCATCTCGCGTCTCCTCAAGCCAGCAGCTGGACCACGGCCTGAACCAGCCGGGTGGTGGGATCGACCTGGTACACATAGCCGTCGTTATAGCGGTACCAGCGGTCCGGCGTATCGTAGTACCGGTCGCGATAGCCGTAGGGGACGTTGTAGACGTCGTAGCCGACCGGCATGGCCTGACCCACAGTCCACGACTGGCCGGTCATCAAGGCCGCTACCTGACCGATCGACTGGGTCCGCGGATCCACGCCGTAAACGACCCCGTCGGCGTACCGATAGTCGTACCGGTCCGGCAGGCGGTAATAGCTCGTATAATACGACGGGATCGGCTGGTACTGGTACTGCGTCGGCCATACGTTGCCGAGTCCCAGCGCCCCGCCCAGGGCCGGCAACCATCCCAGCAGGGATCCGCCACGATCATAGCGGTACAGATAGCCGCCGTCGTAACGGTAGCGATACTGGTCGTCCCCCCAGGTTCGCCACAGATAGTCGTAGCGATCACGGGCGATCTGGCGCGCCTGCCCGGGCGGCAGGCAGCCGTTGTTCTTGCGGGCCAGGCGGGACGGGAGCAGCCGGCGATCAGGCCACGATCGGCCGGGCGAACGGAAGAGGACCACGCCGGGCCCGTCGTCGGC
>NZ_JBNFOJ010000137.1:0-7849 GCF_057364705.1 Brevundimonas sp. CURTG3B2_SDJG | reverse complement strand
CGTCTTGCGCGGCGCGGCCTCCAGCGCGGCCGAAAGGCCCGCCAGCCCGCCGCCGATCACCAGCGGCCCGTCGTGCCGGACGCGGCTCAAGGCCGGAATCCCAGATAGGCGCCGGCGACGTTCATCGCGCCGGCCAGCGAGCCTTCGGCCAGGGGCAGAAGCGCCGCCAGGCCCACGCCCACGCACGCCGCGCCTGTGGCCGCGTACAGGCCGACGCTGAACAGGGATTCGCGGACGGTCAGGTCGCGTCCTTCCGGCCGCCATGCCCCGCGGCGCAGATGGCCCAGGAGGGCGATCGCCAGGAAGGCGGCCAGGATCCATCGGCCCGTCGCGACGCCCCAGTAGACCACCAGCGCCCCCATCACGATCATCGCCGCCCGCTCCACCCACGGGTGGATGCGGGCCAGCACGGGGCCGATCGCCTTGGAGCCGTCCAGCGGCGGCGCGGGGGCCAGGTTGATCAGGTTGATGGCCGCGATCACCGCCGCGCCCAGCAGCCACTCGCCGCCGCCCAGCCCGAAATACAGGGCGAAGAACGGGATCGCCGCCAGAAGGCCGAACGCCGGGCCCGCCAGCGACACCAGCACGCCGTGCCACTCGCTCTGCGGCGCGCGCTGCCCCTTGGCCAGCCCGCCCAGGAACGGGATGATGTAGATGCGCGCAGGCCCCATGCCGACGCGGTTCATGGCCAGCACATGCCCGTACTCGTGCACGAACAGGCCCCAGATCAGGGCGGTCGCCATGACCCAGCTCTGGGTCACCAGCCAGATGAAGCCGAAGAACAGCAGGGTGCCGCCGATCGCGATGACCGGGTGCTGACCCTTGTCCAGCGGCGGCTCGCCCTCCTGGCGGGCGGCGACGGGCGTGGGCGAGGCCTCTTCCGGGCGAGGGTCCCAGGGTCCGGGGCGGCGGGGGGCGTCGGTGTCGGTCATGTCTTCGAGGTGGCCTTGTCCGTCTTCAGCCACAAGGCCAGGACGGCGAGAAGCCGCAGGGTCTTCCGGTCGACCGTGGCGACGGCCCGGACGGGCGCGACATAGTGCATCGGCTCATTTTCCCGAAGGGTTCAGATCAGCTCGACCGCGACGTGGTGGCGCGCCTTGATCAGGTCATAGCGGGCCGGCACGGCCGGCGGCGGAAGATCGACCATGCGCTGCACGGCCAGCCGGGCGCGTTCGGCCATCTCTTCGGGCACGGTGACCTCGAACTGCATCTTCACCAGGCAGTCGCGGATGTTCTCCAGCGTGATGCGCTTCATGTGCGGGCACAGGTTGCACGGCCCGATGAACTGCACGCCCGGCACGTCGCGCGCGTTGGAGGCCATCGAGCATTCGGTGATCATCACCACCTGCTTGGGCTTCCGGGCGGCCACGTAGTCGGTCATCGCCGCGGTCGAGCCGGCGAAGTCGGCGGCGGCCAGCACCTCTTCCGGGCATTCCGGGTGGGCCAGGATCTCGGCGCCGGGATAGGCGGCGCGCATGTCGGCGATGTCCTGGGAGGTGAAGCGCTCATGCACCTCGCAACGGCCCTTCCAGGCGATGATCCCCACCGTCGTCTGGGCCGCCACGTTGCGCGCCAGGTATTCGTCGGGGATCAGGATGACGCGGTCGACGCCCCATTCCTTCGCCGCCCATTCGACCACCTGCACGGCGTTGGCGCTGGTGCAGCAGATGTCGGTCTCGGCCTTCACGTCGGCGGTGGTGTTCACATAGGTGACCACCGGCAGGCCGGGATAGCGCTGCTTGATCAGCCGCACGTCCGCGCCGGTGATCGAGGCCGCCAGCGAACACCCCGCCCGCAGGTCCGGGATCAGCACGGTCTTGTCCGGCGACAGGATCTTCGAGGTCTCGGCCATGAAGTGCACGCCCGCCTGGACGATGACCTTGGCCTTGGACTTCGCCGCTTCCTTGGCCAGGCCCAGGCTGTCGCCGACATAGTCGCCGACCCCGTGGAAGATCTCGGGCGTCATGTAGTTGTGAGCCAGGATGACGGCGTCGCGCGCTTTCTTCAGCGCGTTGATCTCGCTGATCAGGGCCGCCTGCGCCGGCCACTCCATGGGGGTCACATGGTCCTTGACCTTGGCCCACACCGGCGCGGTCTCCCGCTCCAGTTCCTTCGACAGCCCGAAAGCGCCGTCCGCCATCGCATCCACCCTTTTGCTCGATTTGAGCAAATCAGAGGCCCGAAGAACGGCGGCTTGGCTTCTCGCCCGCCGCCGACTTATGCTCACTTTCAGCATAAGCGGGAACAATCTAGGCCGATGGCGCAGGAATGCAAGTCCGGGCGAACCTCAGGCTCTGCCGGGAACGACGAAGAGACCCGGCGGCGGGCCGTCAGATTTCGCGGGTGGTTATTCGGCGGTCCGGGCGCGAGACTGGGAATCTCCATCGACAACGGACAGCCCCATGCGCCTTCTGACCGGACTTCTCGCCGCCGCCGGCCTCTCGGCCCTCGCCGCGTGCGGCCCCAGCCCAGCCCAGGAACCGGCCGCTCCGTCCAGTTCGGCCGCCTCGCCCGCGTCGGTCTCCGCGACCGCCCAGGTCTCGGACGCTCCGGTCAAGATGACCGAGCCCGCCCGGCCCGATCTGAACGATCCCTACGGCCAGCTCGCCGCGGCGCCGGATGGCCTGGACCTGACCTCCCCCGACGGACGGGTCTTCCGCGGGGTCTTCCTGTCGGGCGACAACAGCTGCAGCGACGAGGAAGAAGGCCGTTTGGACGGTCAGCCCTTCACGACCATCTGCGTCTGGCCCGACACGGGGGGCCAGGAGGATCGGGGCCGTCTCTATCTGGGCGTCAACGACGGGCGGATCGTCAGCGTGATGACCCGCGAACACGCCGAACCCCTGGCTGGCTGGTCCTGCCGTCCCGCCGATCGCTTGCCGCGCTCGCAGATCTGCAACGCCACGTCCGCCGCGGCGGCGGACAAGGCCCAGTGGACCGAGTTCTGGAACGGCTACATCAACGTCTGGGTCTTGCGCTGAACCGGGCCGCGCGGCTTTCCCGGCGCCGGACGGCGCCGGGGCTCATCAAGGTCTCGAGGCCTCACGCCACGGCGGCGCCCTCATGCCGCAGCAGCCAGCGCTTGCGCTCCAGCCCGCCCGCATAACCCGTCAGCGTCCCGTTCGAGCCGATCACCCGGTGGCAGGGCACGATCACCGCGATCGGGTTCTGGCCGTTCGCCAGCCCCGCGGCCCGCACCGCCCGGGGCGAGCCGATCGCCGCCGCCAACTGGCCGTAGCTCCGCGTCTCGCCGGCCGGGATGGCCCTGAGCGCGGCCCACACCGCCTTCTGGAAGTCCGTTCCTCCGGTCTTCACCGGCAAGTCGTCCAGCGCCCGCACATCGCCGGCGAAATAGGCCTCGACGGCCCGGCGGACGGTTTCGGCGCGCGCCCTTCGACCAGCCTGGGCTCGCCGCCGCAATGGCGGCGCAGCAGCCGGCGCATCCGGTCCTCATAGCCGGCGAAGTCCAGCGCTCGTACGGCGCCCTCGGCCCCGGTGATCAGAAGAACCTCGCCGACGGGCGTGGCCACCCGGTCCAGGGTCAGGGTTTCAGGCTGCGTGTTTTTCATCGGTCTTCTCCATCACGTCAGGCTCGGGCTTGACCCGAGCGTCGGCGCCCGCCAACCCGGCCAGGGCCAGGTGCAGCGCGCCATAGGCTCGCCACGGCCGCCAGCGTTCGGCGCGCGCGGCGAGGGTTTGGTCCTCCAATCGGTCGTTCGGCGGCTCGGCGCCGTCGTCGATCCATTGGCCCGGCAACCGCAGGCCCGGCCTGGCCTTGACCAGCGGTTTCAGCGCCGGGTCCGTCGACAGGTCCCCGCCGATCGCGTCCGGATCGGCCGACAGGTCGAACACCCGCCGCACCCGCGCCAGAACGCCGGGAAGGGCCTTCAGGTCGCCGGTCTCGACCAGGACCGAGACCCGGCCCGGCTCGGCCGGCTCCACGGCGACCAGACCCTCGGCGCCGTCGATGTCGGTCGTCAGGACGCGCGACCAGCGTCGTCCCTCGACCCGGTCGCCCCGCGCCGCCAGGGCCTGGAGCATCGCCTCCCAATCGTAGGGCGGCCGGTAGGGCAGGCTCAGCCGCACCCCGCCGACGTGGGCCTTTTCGCCGCGGCGACGCAGGGCGGACGGCGGCCGGTCGTACAGGGCCTGGAAGGTCTCGTTGAACCGCCGCACGCTGCCGAAGCCCGACGCCAGCGCCACCTGGGCCATCGACAGGTCCGTCTGGTGGATCAGGGCCTTGGCCAAGAGCACCCGGCGGGTCTGGGCCACGCTCACCGGCGCAGCGCCCAGATGCTGACGGAACAGCCGCCGCAGGTGCCGCTCGCCGACGCCCAGCCGCCCGGCCAGGGCGTCGACGTCGCCCCCGATCTCCGAGTGACTGTCCAGGGCTCCGGCCTCGATCAGGGCCAGCGCCCGGCTGACGGTGTTGGAGGTCCCGCGCCAAGCGCCCATGTCCGGCGCCGTCTCGGGCCGACAGCGCAGGCAGGCCCTGAAGCCCGCCTCCTCCGCCGCCGCCGCCGAGACGACGAAAAACATGTTCTCCCGCTTGGGCGTCCGCGCGGGACAGACCGGCCTGCAATAGATCCCGGTCGTCTTCACGCAACCGAAGAAGCGCCCGTCGAACCGCGCGTCGCGCGTCAGCACGGCGCGATAGCAGGCCTCCTGGTCGAGTTCATGTGCGTTTTCCATGGCCGCAAGATGGGGGCTGCGGCCATGGAAGTCTCGCGGTTTTCGGACATGGGCGTGCCGACCGGTCCGAAGCGCCCCGGCGGATCAGGCCGCGGCGTGCGGCGTCCGGCGGTCCTTGCCGGTCGCCAGCCGTCCGAGCGCTCCCAGCAGCTTGAACACGCTGGCCACGAAGCCGAAGGCGACGATCAGCATCAGGACGGTGGGCAGCGGCCACGCGCCGCTCTGGAACATGTCGCGGACCCGGCCGACGAAGGTCTCGACGTCGGGCGCGAAGATCATCGGCGACAGCGGCGAATAAAGCCACAGCCAGGCGTGTAGCGCGACCTCGGCGGCGTCGAAGCCGACGTCGCCCAGCGCCGTCAGGCGGACGCTCCAGGGACGCAGGGCGCGGGCCAGGTCGAAGGCGACCCGCGCCAGGGCGAAGGCGATCACAGGCCAATAGAGCAGCGCGTGGATCTCGACCAGCATGCGGCCGAAGTCGAAGCCGTTCACCCGCATGCCCAGATCCTCGGGCGTCATATGGGTCAGCGGCAGCCAGCCGATCCACCACAGCAGGATCACGCTCCAGCCCACGGCGCTGCCCAGCGCCCGGACCATCGGCGAGGCCGTGCGTTTGCCGGCGCGAGCGGTCTTCGGCGCCCAGTCGCCCTCGCTCAGACCTCGCGAGACGGCGTCCGCGTTCAGATTGCCGCCGAACTCGAACAGTCCCAGGTCCTTCACCCGCCATTCGCGCAGGAAGCGCGGCTTCTCCTTCTGGCGCTCGATGATGAAGGCCCCGACGGTGGCGAAGCCGATCAGCATGATCGCGCCGTTGAAAACGCTGTGGAACGCCTGGCCGATGGCGCGACCGACCTCCACGTCGCCCAGGAGGACACGCACCAGCGCGCCCAGGACGGTGATCGCGACGATCGCGATCAGGCCCGCTCGGACGCCGAACATCCACCACGGGAAGAGCTCCGGCCCCACCACATGCTGCGGCCCCGAGCCATAGCGGGCGGCGACCGTCAGCGGATGTCCGACCTCGCGCAGGATCGCCTCGCGTTCGTCGTCGGTCAGGGCGCGGCCCAGTTCCTCCTCCTTCGCCTCGAACCGGCTTAGGATCATGTCACGCAGTTCGGCGATGATGTCGGCGCGCTGGTCCTGCGGCAGCTGGGCGGCGACGGCGTTCAGATAGCGGTCGATGAGGTCCATCAGACTTCCCCTTCAGTCCCGGATTTCAGAGAATCTTGTCCAGCGAGGCGTTGATGCCCCGCCATTCGTCGGTCAGGGCGGCCAGCATCGCGACGCCGCCCGGCGACAGGCGGTAGAAGCGCTTCTTCCGCTTCTCCTCCTCGCGCCATTCGCTCTCCAGCAGCCCCTGGCTCTCCAGCCGGCGCAGCAGCGGATAGAGGGTCGATTCCTCCATCTCCAGCCCGTCGGCGGCCAGCGCCTGACGCAGGGTGTAGCCGTACCGCTCGGTCCTCAGGCAGGCGAGCACCGCCAGCACCAGCGACCCGCGCCGCAGCTCCAGCTTCATGGATTCGAAGAGCTCGGCGTCGAGGCTCATTTGGCTCACCTGTCCGTCACATAGTGTGTGACGCACAGTGTATGCCGCATACTGTGTGAGAGAGTCAAGCGGACTTGAGATAAACACCCTTGAGTTGCATTATTTCCGCTCATCCCCGCGAACGCGGGGACCCAGTCCTTTTGCGAGGCAGGCCGTGACCTTCTTCACCTACATCATGGCCAGCGGCCGGAACGGAACGCTCTATACCGGCTCCACCGACGCGCTCATTACTCGCACGTCGCAGCACAAACGCGCGGCCTTCTCCGGCTTCACGGCGCGCTATGGCTGCAACCTCCTGGTCTGGTACGAAATCCACGAGACCCGTCACGCCGCCTTCCTGCGTGAAGGGCGGATCAAGAGATGGAACCGCGTCTGGAAGCTCGATCTGATCGAGCGGGCCAATCCGGGTTGGCGCGATCTGTCCGCCGAGTGGCTGGCGCCTCCGGACCTGGAACGTTTGGCGGAGCGCTGGGCGAACGCTGCGGATAACGGCGCCCCACCCATCGCCCAAAGCACTGGGTCCCCGCGTTCGCGGGGATGAGCGGAATTTGGAACGCCTTACGCCGCCTTCGTCTTCGTCGTGGCTTTCTTCGCCGCCGCCTTCTTCGCCGGAGCCTTCTTCTTGGCGGCCGGCTTCTTCGCGGTCCCGCCCGACGCCGACCCCTTCAGACTGTTCCTCAGCGCCGCCATCAGGTCGATGACGTTGGTGTCGTCGGGCTCGGGCGCCTCGACAAGGCGCTTGCCGCCCTTCTGCTTGGCCTTGATCAGCTCGCGCAGGGCGTCGTCGTAGCGGTCCTTGAACTTCGAGGGATCGAACTTGGCGTCCTTCTGGCCGATGATCCGCTCGGCGATCTCGACCATGTCGGGATCGGCCTTCACCGACGGAATGTCGTCGAAGAAGTCGCCGGCGTCGCGGACCTCGTCGTGCGGCCTGAGCGAATAGGCCACCAGCCCCTTGCCGCGCACCTCCAGCGCCACCTGCCGCTCCCGCCCGCGCAGCACCAGCGAGCCGATGGCGATCTTGCCGGTCTCCTCCATGGCGTCGCGGATCACCGCGAAGGCTTCGGCGCCCACGCCCTTCTCGGGCACGACGTAGAAGGGGTCGTCCCAGTACAGCCGGTCGATCTCGTCCTCGTCGACGAACTGGCCGATGTCGATCGTGCGGGTGCTCTCCAGCCTCACCTTCTCGAAGTCGGCGTCGTCCATCAGGACGTACTCGTCCTTGGACACCTCATAGCCCTTGACCAGGTCGGAGCGTTCGATCGGTCCCGTGTCCGGGTCGGTCGGAACCATGCGGATGCGGTTATTGGTGTCCGGGTTGATCAGGTGGAAGCTGACGTGGCTGGCGCTGGACGTGGCGGTGTACAGCGCCACCGGGCAGGTCACGAGCGACAGTTTCAGATGCCCCTGCCATGTGGGTCGGGCGGCCATGGTGCGAAACTCCGTGTGCAGGAGCCAGAACGCTGCAGAAGGAGAGTCGTTCGCCCGTTCGCGGCCCCTCACCTCCCCATCGCCCTTCAAGGCGATGGGGAGGACAGACGGCGAAGCCGTCAGGAGGGGGCGACGCCGGCGGCGGCCCATTGGAGCTCCGATCCCATCCGCCGGCGTCGC
>NZ_JBNFOJ010000136.1:0-7914 GCF_057364705.1 Brevundimonas sp. CURTG3B2_SDJG | reverse complement strand
CGGGTAGGGCGGAGCCCGGGCGCCGATCGCTGGCCACGTCCAGTCCCCTGGCCGCTGTGCGCCGCGGCCCCGAAGGCGGGACGCGTCAGAGGCGGACGGCAGCATGGCCTGGGCCGAAAGCGTCTTTGCCGCCTGCAGACGGCCGTCGCGATCGTTCACCTGCGCCACGCCCCAGGACCGGCGGGGATCCCAGGCGTTCTGGATCGCGTAGGCGTCGTTCTCGACCGAATCCGCGGCCCGTCCCAGGGCGGAGATGTCCTCGCGCAGCACCGACATGATCAGGCCCGCGCCCGCGTCGGCGCCCGGCAGGCTGGAGGCCCAGCGCGGATCGGCGACGATGTTGGCGACCAGCTGCTCGCGCACGGTCCTGTCGACGGCGTACTGGCGCACTCCGGCCACGAACTCGGGCGACTGCAGGGCCAGGATCGAGGCGTAGGCGACCAGCCCCCGCGACAGCTGGTCCGGGTCGTAGGCCGATCCCCGGCGCAGCGCGGCCTGGATCGCTTCGGCGTCGGCGAAGCCGCCCTCGATCGTCGCCATGTCGCGGCTGAACGAAAGATAGATCGAGGCCGCCTCGGCGACGCTGTCGTTCAGGGCGATGGGGGGCGGCGTGCGGGCGGCGATCTCGGCGGCGCGGCGCGCGGCCTCCGCCTCGGCTTCCTTCTGTGCGGTGTTCGAGGCGCAGCTCGCCAGCGCCAGGGTCAGCGCGACGGCGCACAGGCCGCGGAGGGGAAAGGCCGATTTCATGAACGCTCCTCGATCAGTCCGGCCCCACCAACGCCGAAGCTTCTGGCGTCAATGAGGCGGGAGGGGAGGGCGTTCCGTCTTCAGTCGAAAAGTTTCGAGACCGATTCTTCGTTGGCGATCCGTCGGATAGCCTCGCCGATCAGCGGGGCGACCGAAACGCGGCGGATCTTCTTGCAGTTCAAAACTTCGTCAGGCTGCTCGATGGAATCGGTGATCACCAGTTCCTTCAGCGGCCCGTCGGCGACACGCTGCACGGCCGGGCCGGACAGGACGCCGTGGCTGATGTAGGCCGAGACTTCGGTGGCGCCCTTGTCGATCAGGGCCTTGGCGGCGTTCACCAAGGTGCCGCCCGAATCCACGATATCGTCGAACAGGATGCAGCGTCGGCCTTCGACGTCGCCGATGATGTTCATCACCTCGCTCTCGCCCGCCTTGGGCCGGCGCTTGTCGACGATCGCCAGGTCGGCGTCGAGCCGCGAGGCCAGCGAGCGGGCTCGGACCACGCCGCCGACGTCGGGGGACACGATCATCAGGCTGTCGCGGGCGTAGTTCTCCTTGATGTCCTGCGCCAGCACGGGCGTGGCCACCAGGTTGTCGGTCGGAATGTCGAAGAAGCCCTGGATCTGTCCGGCGTGCAGATCCATCGTCAGCACCCGGTCGGCGCCGGCGCGGGTGATCAGATTGGCCACAAGCTTGGCCGAGATCGGCGTGCGGCCGCCGGTCTTCCGGTCCTGCCGGGCGTAGCCGAAATAGGGCATGACGGCCGTGATCCGCTTGGCCGAGGCGCGCACCAGCGCGTCGGTCATGATCAGCAATTCCATCAGATTGTCGTTGGCCGGATAGCTGGTCGACTGCAGGATGAAGACGTCCTCGCCCCGGACGTTTTCCTCTATGACGGCGAAGACCTCGTTGTCGGCGAAGCGCTTCACCTGGGCCTTGGTCAGGGGCATGTCGAGGTGGGCGGCGATCGCCTGGGACAGCGTCCGGTTGGAGTTGCCAGAGAGCAGCTTCATGTCCGGTCATCCTTTCGCCGTCATCGCCCGGCTGACAATGCCGCCGCGCGTTGGCGCGCTTCATATTCAGGGGATCGCGTGGCCACAAGGCGCGAAGCGCTTTTTAAGCCTGTTCTTCGTGCATTGGCGCGACGTTGTCCGCTGGTGTAGAGAACGCGTCTCGCTTCCGGGGGCGCCGACGGGCAGGGGTCCTTCGGCATGCATGTTTCAGGGGCCTTGAGCGGGCCGAGGGCCTGTAGGCCAAGAATAGAGGTCGTCCTTGTCTGCTTCGAAGATCCGCACCGGCCTGATTCTGGCGGTCGTCGCCGTGTCGGCGCTGACGACCTCCGCCTGCATGAATCGCGGCAATCGTCCGCGCCTGGCCTATGAGGAACGTCCGGTCGAGGCGCTCTACAACACCGGCTACGCTCGCGTCGAAGCCAAGCGCTGGGCGGACGCCATCGACTATTTCCAGGAAGTCGAGCGGCAGCACCCTTATTCGGAATGGTCGCGTCGCGCGATTCTGATGCAGATCTACGCCTACTATCAGAACAATAACTACGCCGAGGCGATCGCCGCCTCTGACCGCTTCATCGCCCTGTTCCCCGGCAATCCGAGCGCGCCCTACGCCTTCTACATGAAGGCGATTTGCAATTTCGAGCAGATCACCGACGTGGGCCGCGACCAGGGCTACGCCCAGTCGGCGCTGGACGGGCTGCGCGACGTCGCCCGGCGCTATCCCGGCACGCCTTACGCCATCGACGCCACGGTCAAGATCGACATGGTCAACGATCAGCTGGCCGGCAAGGAGATGTCGATCGGCCGCTACTACCAGCGCGCCAACCAGCCGCTAGCGGCGATCAACCGGTACAAGACCGTCATCGACAACCAGGCCTTCCAGCGTACCTCGCACACGCCCGAGGCGCTCTACCGTCTGGTCGAGGTCTACCTCAGCCTGGGGCTGAAGGACGAGGCGACCCGCAACGGCTCCGTTCTGGGCTTCAACTATCCGGGCAGCCCCTGGTACGCCGAGGCCTACGCCCTGTTGTCCGAAGAGGGCGCCCAGCCCGAGACCGCCCCGACCGGCCAGCGTGAAAGCTGGCTGCGTCGCCTGATCCCGGGCTGAATCCTGCCTCATCCGCTCATCCTGGCGAAGGCCGGGATCCAGATGACGAATGTGTTGCGACCGATTCTGACGTAGTTGGCGTCCAGTCAGGCCTCGATGGGCGTTGGATCCGGATCCCGGCCTCCGCCGGGATGAGCGGATGTGGGGAACCGGATCGCCCGCTAGGATCGCCCTGATGCCGAATCGCGCGCCCTCATGCTGACCGCCCTTTCCATCCGCGACATCGTGCTGGTGGACGCCCTCGACCTCGAGGTCCGGGAAGGCCTGACCGTGCTGACGGGCGAGACCGGGGCGGGCAAGTCGATCATCCTGGACGCCCTGGGCCTGGCGCTGGGCGCGCGGGGCGACGCGGGCCTGGTGCGCTCGGGGGCCAAGCAGGCCAGCGCCACGGCCGTCTTCACCGCGCCCGACGACGCCGCGCTTTTGGAACTCATCGCCGATAAGGGCTTCGACGTGGCTCCGGGCGAGGAGCTGATCCTGCGCCGCATCGTCTCGGCCGACGGGCGCAGCCGCGCCTTCGTCAACGACCAGCCGGCGGGGGTCGCCGCCCTGCGCGAGATCGGCCAGGCCTTGGTCGAGGTCCACGGTCAGCACGAAACCGTCGGCCTGCTGGACTGGAAGACCCACCGCGCCCTGCTGGACGCCTACGGCGGCCTGCAGCCTCAGTTGGCCGGCGTCGCCGGCGCCTCGGAGGCGCTCAAGGCGGCCGAACGGACCGTCGCCGACCTCAAGGCGGCGGCCGCCGACGCCGCGGCCCATGCCGAGGAGCTGACTCTCAATCTGGCCGACCTGGACGCCCTGGATCCCCGCGCCGACGAAGAGGCTGAACTGGCCGGAGAACGGGCGCTGCTGGGCGCCGCGGAGAAGGCGATCGGCGACCTGGCCGACGCGCGCGGCTCGCTGGGCGGGGACAAGCTGTCCCGGAACCTGGCGGCGGCTCTGCGCGCCGTCGAGCACGCCCGCCAGCGCGCGACCCAGTCGGGCGCCGAGGCCGATCATCCGCTGCTGCGGAAGCTCACCGCCGCCGCCGAAGCCATCGACCGCACCTTGGTGGAGGCCGAGGAGGCCATCGCCTGCGTCGACGCGGCCGCGGACGCCTTCGACTTCGAGCCCGGTCGCCTGGACAAGGCCGAGGAGCGGCTGTTCGCCCTGCGAGCGGCCGCCCGCAAGCTGAACACCTCGGTCGAACTGCTGCCGATCCTTCGGGAGAGGTTCCGCGAGCAGCTGCGCCTGATCGAGACGGGCGCCGACGCCATCGTCGCCGCGAACGCGAAGCCTCGGCGCGCGCGAGGCCTATGACGTCGCCGCCTTGCTGCTGACCTCGGCGCGCGAGGCCGCGGCCGATCGGCTGACCGCCGCGGTGATGGGCGAACTGCCGCCGCTGAAGCTGGACCGGGCCCGTTTCCGCGTCGCCTTTGAGCCGGTCGCCGAGGGCCGCCGCGGGCCGCTGGGCGTGGAGACGGTGCGGTTCGAGATCGCCACCAACGCCGGGACCGACTTCGGTCCCCTGGACGCCATCGCGTCGGGGGGCGAGCTGGCCCGCTTCGCCCTGGCCATGAAGGCGGCGCTGGCCGGCCGCGAGGACCAGCGACAGCCGGTGATGATCTTCGACGAGGTCGACCAGGGGGTCGGCGGCGCGGTCGCCGAGGCGGTGGGCACACGGCTGCAGCGGCTGTCGCGTGGGGCCCAGGTCCTGGTGGTCACTCACAGTCCCCAGGTCGCCGCCCGGGGTCACGCCCACTGGAAGGTCCGCAAGTCCGACGCCGGCGGCCTGACCACCACCACGGTCGACGCCCTGGACGACGATCACCGCCGCGAAGAGATCGCCCGCATGCTGTCCGGCGCCACCGTCACGGACGAGGCGCGGGCGGCGGCGAGGGCTTTGATCGGATAGGCTACGCCGCCTGCAGCACCTTGCGCAGGGCGCCGTGGATGTCCGGGTTGGCGGCCAGGATCTGCTTGCCGTTCTTCGGATCGCCATCGACGTCGATGGTCGTCACCAGCCCGCCCGCCTCGGTGACGAACAGCACGCCCGCCGCCACGTCCCAAGGGTTCAGGTTGCGTTCGTAATAGGCGTCGTACCGGCCCGCGGCGACCCAGGCGAAGTCCAGGGCGGCCGAGCCCAGGCGGCGGATGCCGGCGACCCGTTGGCCCACCGCGTGGATGTCCTTGATCGCCTGGGCGTGACCGGTCTTGCCGATGAAGGGCAGGCCGGTGGCGATCAGGCTTTCCGACAGATCCTTGCGGCCCGCGACCCGTATGCGGCCGTCGTTCAGATAGCAGCCCTTGCCCTTCTCGGCCCAGAACATCTCGTTCATGACCGGGTTGTAGGTCACGCCCGCCACGATCTCGGAGCCGCCGTCGGGCGCGAACCGCTCCAGCCCGACGGTGATGGCGAAGTGGGGCATCGCGTGGATGAAGTTGGTGGTGCCGTCGATGGGATCGACGATCCAGCGGTGCGACTTGTCGGTGCCCTCGACCATGCCGCGCTCCTCGCCCAGGAAGCCGTAGCCGGGGCGGGCCTTGGTCAGCAGCTCGAACAGGGTCTCTTCCGCCTTGATGTCGGCGGCGGTGACGAAGTCGCCCGGGCCCTTGCGCGAGGTCTGCAGGTTCGCGACCTCGCCGAAGTCGCGCAGCATCGGGCGGGCGGTCTTGCGGACCGCGTCCATCATCACTTGCAGCAGGGCGGAGGCGAGGGCCATGGGGAATCTCCTGGTCCGCGTGTCCTGAAAGCCGGTGGCCGGACAGGCGGAGAAGTTCAAACGCAAACCGGCCCCGACGGAGCTGGTGAAGTGGTTAGTGATTAGTGGTTAGTGATTGATGTGGCTGACACCGAACCTCGGGGTCTCGCGCTGGCGTCTGGTCCAGCAACCACAAACCACTAATCACTAACCACTCCGCGTAGTCAGTCCGCGCGGCGGACGTACTCGCCGGTGGTGGTGTCGACGACGATCTTCTCGCCGGCCGACATGTACGGCGGGATCATGATGCGCACGCCGTTGTTGGCGATGGCGGGCTTGTAGGACGAGGAGGCGGTCTGGCCCTTCACGGTCGGCTCGGTCTCGACGACCTCCAGGGTCACCTGCTCGGGCAGCTCCAGGCCGATCGGACGATCCTCGTGGGATTCGATGACGACCTTCATGCCTTCCTGCAGGTAGGGGATGCGTTCCTCGCCCACCCATTCCTTCTGCAGCTCGATCTGCTCGTAGGTCTCGTCGTTCATGAACACCAGCGTCTCGCCGCCGTCGTACAGGTACGAATAGTCGCGCTGTTCCAGGGTGACGCGCTCGACCTTGTCTTCCGAGCGGAAGCGTTCGTTCAGCTTGTTGCCGGTCTCGAGGTTCTTGGCCTCGACGTTGGCGAAGGCGCCGCCCTTGCCCGGCTTGACGTGGCTGGCCTTGGTGACGACCCACAGGCCGCCGTTCACTTGCAGGACCATGCCGGGCTTGATGGTGTTGCCGTTGATCTTCGCCATAGAGGTCTCGGAGGGGTTGGGGCGCAGCCCTTGCGGCGCGCGCGAGCGGGCGCAGTCCCTAAAGGAAGCCGGGGCGAACGGCAATCCTTCTCGAGGCGGCGCCCCTCCCCATCCTTCGGACGGGAGGACTAGTGGACCGTCGCGCCGCCTCGGACCTTGTCCTGAACCATGTTGGCCAGATGGACCGCGCCGCCGGCCGGGGCCGCCAGCTTGCCGGCGCGAGCGTCCAGCTTGCGCGCCTCGTGGGCGAAGGCGGCGTTCAGCCGCGACCCCAGGGCCGCCAGCACCAGGTCGGCACGCTCGTGGCCCAGGGCCTCGTTCAGGCGGCGCAGGCGGTCGACGTCGGCCACCACCAGTTCGTAATCGCCGGGCTGGGTCAGGATCTCGCCTGCCCGGGCGATGAAGGTGCGCCGGTCCAGAAGTCCGGTCAGGTGATCGCGGTGCGAGGCGGCGAACTTGGTCTCCAGCGCCACCACGCCGGCCGCGCGCAGGCCGTCTTCCAGCCAGACGCCGCGCCAGATGCAAGTCTCGGCGTCGCGCATGCGCAGGCGCACGGCGACCTCGGTTCCCTCTTCCTGGGGCTTCAGGATCTTCTCGGCCAGCGCCCGGTCCTGCGGGATCGCCACCGCCGTGAACGCGGCCCCCGAGCATTCCGGCGCCAGCGGCCCCAGGCCCAGCGACCGGGTCGCCCCGGTGAAGCGCATCTGGTCTTCGGAGGGCGTCCAGATCCACAGCGCGGCGTCCGCGGCCGCCAACGCCTCGATGGCGGTCGTCGCGTCCCAGGCCAGACTTCTGGAGCGAGTGTTCAAAACGCGAGACCGGTCCTGTCAGGGGCTGACGTCAGCCGCCGCGTCCGGCTCCGTCGTTGACGCAGCCGAACAGAAGATGGTCTGCCCATGCGCCGTTAATTTTGAGATAAGCCCGCGCCTGGCCTTCCAGTACGAAACCGGCCTTCTCCAGCACCCGGCGCGAGGCCAGGTTGGTCGGCACGCAGGCCGCCTCAACCCGGTGCAGGTTCAGGTCGTCGAACGCGTAGCTGACAAGGGCGCGCACGGCGGCCGTGGCCAGTCCCCGCCCGGCGAACGGCCGGCCGATCCAGTAGCCCAGCGTCCCTGTTTCGGCCACGCCCCGCCGAACGTTCGACAGGGTGATCGCGCCGACCAGGGTGCGGTCGGTTCCGGTGAAGACGAAGAAGGGCCAGGCGTTCCCGGCCTCCATCTCCCGCTGGTAGATCCCCAGCCGGCGCTTGAACGCCGCCTTGGATAGGTCGTCCTCGGGCCAGGTCGGCTCCCACGGCTGGAGATAGGCGTACGACCCCTGCCTCAGCGCCGCCCACGCCTCGTGATCGCCGGCCCGAGGAGGCCGCAGCACCACATTGCGGCCCTTCACCACGGGCCCGCTGGCTTCGCTGATCCAGTCCAGAAGGGCCATGGGGGGCAGGATACCCGCCTGACGGTCAGCCGAACAGGGCGTCCCTGAACGCCGCGCCTGCGGCGGCCGCCGCCTTGGGCCCTAGCACGGCCGTCGCCGCCCGGCCCGCAACGATGGCGCCGGCCGCGGCGGCCCGCACCTCG
>NZ_JBNFOJ010000135.1:0-7943 GCF_057364705.1 Brevundimonas sp. CURTG3B2_SDJG | reverse complement strand
CACGGCGCGCGCCGCTATGCGCCGGCCGGCGGGCCGCGCGGCCCATACGGCGGACGCGGTCACCCGCGCCCATGTGGGCCAGACGGTGGCTCAGATGGAGAAGGCGTTGATCCTGGACACCCTGTCCCACTGCCTGGGCAACCGCACCCACGCGGCCAATATCCTGGGCATCTCGATCCGCACCCTGCGCAACAAGCTGAACGAATACGCCGACGAGGGGACGAGCATCCCCGCGCCCCAGTCGGGCGTGGCCGCCTCCGGCTACGCGGCCTGACCATGACCGGTGAAACGGACCGCAGAAGCGTCCTGGCCGGCCTGGGCGCGCTGGGCGTCATGGGCTGCTCGCCGCCGACGGCGCCGACGGAACAGTCCGCGCGCCCGGCGATCGTCGTCCCGACCGAGGCGATCGACCTCTCCGCACTAGAAGCACGGAACGGCGGCCGGCTTGGATTCGCCGCCTTCGACCTTGGCCGGTCGCGGCAGCTCGTCTGGCGAGCGGATGAACGCTTCGTCTATTGCTCGACCTTCAAGATGTACCTCGCCGCCGCCACCCTGCTGCGTGTGCAGGCGGGCGAGGAGCGGCTGGAGCGGGCCATCCCGATCACTCAGGCCGACATGATCAGCCATGCCCCGACCACCCAGCCGGCGGTAGGCTCGACCTTGACGGTGGAGCAGCTGATGCAGGCGACGGTCGAGCTCAGCGACAATCCGGCCGCGAACATCCTGATCCGCGAGATGGGAGGGCTGGAAAGCCTGCGCGCCTTCTATCGAGGCATCGGCGACGACAGCACGCGAGTCGACCGGCTCGAGCGGAGATGAACCGCGCGAACGGCGACATGGACACCATCACCCCGTCTCGGTCGGTCCGCAACATGCTGCGGCTGTTGACTTCAAACCGGACCCCGCTGAGCTCCGCGTCGAAGGCGTTGCTGCTGCGATGGATGACCGACACCCCGACCGGCCCTGCACGCCTGAAGGCGGGCGTTCCCGCCGGCTGGCGCGTGGCGCACAAGACCGGCACCGGCGGCTACGGCCCCACCAACGACATCGGCGTCCTCTATCCGCCGACGGGACAGCCTGTGGTGGTTGCGGTCTACTACCACGCGACCCCGGCAAGCTCGACCGAAGCCAACGAAGCCGTCATCGCCGCGGCGACCCGCACCGCCCTGAAGGCCCTGGGGCATGACTGACGTCCCGGCCTCGACCCTGATGAAGGACGGCCTGGCGCGCCCGTCGGCGGGCGAGATGCGCGGCTGGCTGATGCGCGGCGAAGTGCTGATGGCGATGGGCGTCATCGGCATCATCATGCTGCTGATCGTGCCGATCCCCAGCATGCTGCTGGACCTGCTGTTGGCCATCTCGATCGTCGGCTCTGTGCTGATCCTGATGACCGCGCTTCTGATGAAGAAGCCGCTCGACTTCGCCATCTTCCCGACGGTCCTGCTGGTCGCCACCCTGTACCGCCTGGGCCTCAACCTGGCCACGACCCGGCTGGTGCTGACCCACGGCCACGAGGGCCACGGCGCCGCCGGTCAGGTCATCCAGGCCTTCGGCAACCTGATGATGGGCGGCAGCTTCGTCATCGGCATCATCATCTTCGCCATCCTGCTGGTGGTGAATTTCGTCGTCATCACCAAGGGCTCGACCCGTATCGCCGAGGTCTCGGCCCGCTTCACCCTGGACTCCATGCCAGGCAAGCAGATGGCCATCGACGCCGACCTGTCGGCGGGCCTGATCGACGAGGACACGGCCAAGCGGCGCCGCAAGGAGCTGGAGCAGGAGTCGACCTTCTTCGGGGCCATGGATGGCGCCTCCAAGTTCGTGCGCGGCGACGCCGTCGCCGGCCTGATCATCACCTTCATCAACGTCATCGGCGGCATCCTGATCGGCGTGCTGCAGCATCAGCTGCCGATCGGCGAGGCGGCCAACACCTACGTTCTGCTGACCATCGGCGACGGCCTGGTCACCCAGGTCCCGGCCCTGATCGTCTCGATCGCCGCGGGCTTCCTGGTGTCCAAGGCCGGCGTCGAGGGCTCGGCCGACAAGGCCCTGGTCTCGCAGCTGGCCACCAACCCGGTCAGTCTGGGGGTCGTCTCCGGCGCCGCCGGCCTGATCGGCCTGATCCCCGGCATGCCGCTGATTCCCTTCGCGGCGCTGGCTGTCGGCGCCGGCTTCATGGCCTGGCGGCTGGGCCGCGAGCGCCTGAAGCCCAAGGCCGTCGACGCCGAGGCCGTCGTGGCCGGCCCCAAGGAGGACGTCGAGGAGCCCATCGGCACGGCCCTGACCATCGACGAGGTCAAGATCGAGCTGGGCTATTCCCTGCTGTCGCTGATCAACGACCTCGAGGGCCGTCGCCTGACCGATCAGGTCCGCGCGCTGCGCCGGTCGCTGGCCCAGGAGTTCGGCTTCGTCATGCCGTCCGTCCGCATCCTCGACAACATGCGTCTGCCGACCCAGGGCTACGCCATCCGCATCAAGGAGATGGAGGCCGGCCAGGGCGAGGTGCGTCTGGGCTCGCTGATGGCCATGGATCCCGCCGGCCGCCAGGTCGAGCTTCCGGGCGAACACACCCGCGAGCCCGCCTTCGGGCTCCCGGCGACCTGGATCGACGAGTCCTTGCGCGAAGAGGCCACCTTCCGCGGCTACACCATCGTCGACCCCTCGACGGTGCTGACCACCCACCTGACCGAGATCCTCAAGGAGAACATGGCCGACCTGCTCTCCTATGCCGAGGTCCAGAAGCTGCTGAAGGAGCTGGGTCCGGAGGAGAAGAAGCTGGTCGACGAGCTGATCCCTACGGTCGTCACCGTCACCACCCTGCAGCGCGTCCTCCAGGCCCTGCTGCGCGAGAAGGTCTCGATCCGGGACCTGGCCGCCATCCTGGAAGGCCTGGCCGAGGCCGCGCCGCACACCTCTTCGGTCACCACCTTGGTCGAGCACGTCCGCGCCCGCCTGGCCCGCCAAATTTGCTGGCAGCATAAGGGCGATGACGGAGCGCTGCCCATCGTCACCCTGTCGCCGGAATGGGAGCAGGCCTTCGCCGAGGCCCTGATCGGCCAGGGCGAGGAGAAGCAGCTGGCCATGGCGCCCTCGCGCCTCCAGGACTTCATCCGCGCCGTCCGCGACGTCTTCGAACGCGCCGCCATGGCGGGAGAGACCGCGGTGCTGCTCACGGGCCCGCAGATCCGGCCCTACGTCCGCTCGATCATCGAGCGCTTCCGCGGCCAGACGGTGGTGATGAGCCAGAACGAGGTCCATCCCAAGGCGCGGCTCAGGACCATCGGCAGCGTCTAACCTATCTCCTCCCCACAAATGAGGAGGAGTGCGTGCGAAGGAACCTTTCCAGCGCGCGCGCCACTCAGAGCTCCGATCCCATCCACCGCCTACGTCCGCTTCTGACGCATCATCATGCGACGCTGCGGGTTCCGGTCTTTGACAATCCCGCCCGTCGACGCCGCCCAAGGCGCACGACCAAACCCGCCGGTTGCACGCATTGCACGCGTTGCACGCCGTTTTTTTGTGCAATGGGTCGCCGCCGGCGAAGGTCTACCGAACCTCCGCCCAGCCGCCCGCCGAGGCGTTGCGCGCCGCGTCGTTGGCGGGCCGCGCCACCAGACCGGACTGGGTGATCCAGACCTCATAGCGCGCGCCGTCGGCCATGGGCATGTAGGCGGCGCCTCCGTACAAGGTGTCGACCGCGTCGACGTAGCGGCGATACTTCCGCGCCGTATCCCATGTGCTCAGCCGCCACGGCAGGCCGTCGTCGCCGTCCGGGATCGCCAGGGGATGCACGCTGCGTTCGGCGTTGATCTCCTGCTCTACTGACCGATAGCGTCCCGACAGTCGGTCCAGCCGGTACTGGGTGTCCAGGCCCAGAATATTGGCCCAGGGTTTCCATTTCAGAACCTGGGCCTCGATGCGCCACTCGTCCCCGTGCAACGGATAGAGGTTGGTCGCCGCCGGCATGTTCTCGCCCCGCCCGGGCTGGATCACTGTCGCCTCGAAATACTGCGGTCCCAACTGGCGCGTCTGGATCGTCGCCACCGGCCGCTCGTAGGTCAGACGGGCGTAGGTCTGCACGTCCATGGCCAGCAGGGTCGCGATGGCCGCCGCGGCCAGGAAGCCGGCTCCGCCCAGGCCGCCCAGCAGCGCGGCGAACACTCGGCCCTTGAACAGGGCGCCCAGCCCCTTCAGCAGCAGCAAGAGGCCCAGCAGGCCGACGGCCGCCGGCGCGATCCACCACCACCAGACCATTTGCGTCCCTTTCCCCCGATCGCGACAGGTCGATCATTACCCCAAATCCCGGAGGCGGCGAGAGTTTCTCCCCACGGGCGACTGGACAGCGACAATCGCCCCGCTAATGCTCGCCGCCGATGATCTCGGCGCTACGCCCCACCTTCGAGGCCCTGGCCCAGTTCCTGCGGACGCCGACCCTGGGTCGGCGGGTGGCGGGGCTGCTGGCGCTGGCCATCGTCCTGCTTCTGGCGATCAATCTGGCCGTGTTCGTCATGATCCGCCGGACGGCGGAGTTCAACGACACGGTCGAGCACGCCCAGCAGGTGCGGATCGCGGCGCGCGAGGTGCTCACACGCCTGGTGGACGCCGAAACCGGTCAGCGCGGCTTCCTGCTGACCGCCCAGCCCGACTATCTGCTGGTTCACGACGAAGCCCTGCGGGTCCTGCCCGACCTGTACGCCGAACTGGAACGGCTGACCGAGGGCGACCCGGACCTGGAGCCTCGCATCGAGCACATCCGCGAACTCTCGACCCGTCGCACCGACATCATGGAACGCAGCATCGATCTGGCCCGCACCGGACGGATCGGCGAGGCGGTCTCCGTCATCCGAAGCGGCGAGGGCAAGACCCTGATGGACGAGATGCGGGTGGAGATCACCGCCATCGACGAAATTCAGGCGACCCGCCAACAGTTCCGGACGCGCCAGTCGGAGTGGGCCGGCGCCATGACCGTGCTCGCCAACGCCATCGGCGGACTTCTGGTCATCGTCCTGGCCGGGGCCAGCGCCTGGCTGGTCCGCCGCTATGTGATCGAGATCCAGGCCGCCCGGGCCGCCGTGGACCGCATGAACGCCGGCCTGGAGCACCAGGTCCGCGAGCGGACGGCCGACCTGACCCGCGCCAACGAAGAGATCCAGCGCTTCGCCTACATCGTCAGCCACGACCTGCGCGCGCCCCTGGTCAACGTCATGGGCTACACCTCCGAGCTCGAGCAGGCGGGCAAGGTCCTGGAACGCGAGGTCGCTCGCGCCGAGACCCGGCGCAAGGTCGATCCCGAGGTCATCGCGGCGGTGCGCGAGGACATGCCCGAAGCCGTGGGCTTCATCCGCGCCTCGACCGAGAAGATGGACCGGCTGATCAACGCGATCCTGAAGCTGTCGCGCGAAGGCCGCCGCAATCTGACCCCGGAGCTCCTGGACATGGGGGCCATGGTCCAGGCCATCGCCGACAGCGTTCGCCATCAGACCGAGGCGGCCGACGCCACGATCGAGGTCCAGCCGCTCCCCAGCCTCGACAGCGACCGGCTGTCGATCGAACAGATCTTCGGCAACCTGATCGATAACGCGGTGAAGTACCTCGACCCGTCGCGGCCCGGCCGCATCGTGGTCTCGGGCGAACGGACCGATGCGGGCGTGATCTACCGGATCGCCGACAACGGCCGCGGCGTCTCGGATCGGGATCACGAGCGGATTTTCGAGCTCTTCCGTCGCTCGGGCCGTCAGGACCGCCCGGGCGAAGGCCTGGGCTTGGCGTTCGTCCGGAACAGCGTCCGCCGGCTGGGCGGCGACATCACGCTTGAGTCAGAGCTTGGAAAGGGGTCGACATTCATACTCAAATTCCCCACACGCCTGATCCTCGCTGACGCCGGAGAATTCTCATGAGCACCTCCGTCAAGATCGTGATGATCGAGGACGACCACGGCCACGCGCGCCTGATCGAGAAGAACATCCGCCGGGCCAACATCGCCAACGACATCGCCCATTTCGCGGACGGCGGCACGGCGCTGGATTTCCTGTTCAGCGACGAGACCCGCTCCAACGGTCCGCTGCTGATCCTGCTGGACCTGAACCTGCCGGACATGTCGGGCACCGACATCCTGGAGCGGGTGAAGGGGGACGAGCGCCTGCGCCGGGCCCCGGTGGTCGTGCTGACCACCACCGACGACAAGGTCGAGATCCAGCGCTGTTACGACCTCGGCTGCAACGTCTACATCACCAAGCCGGTCGACTACGAAAGCTTCGCGGGCGCCATTCGCCAGCTCGGGCTGTTCCTGTCGGTCATGCAGGCCCCGGAGATCGAGTGAAGATTCAGGGGGAGCTTATCCGTCTGCTCTACATCGACGACGACCGCGGCCTCTCGCGGCTGGTCGAGAAGGAGCTGGGACGACACGGCTACGCCGTCACCTGCGCGCCCGACGGCGACGCGGGCCTGGAGCTTCTGAGCGCCCGGCCGGACGGCTTCGACATCGTCGCCCTGGACCACTACATGCCCGGCCGCGAAGGCCTGGACGTCCTGCCCGACATCATCGCGCTCGAGAACCCGCCGCCGGTCGTCTATGTCACCGGGGCCCAGGAAGGCCGCATCGCCGTCGCCGCGCTGCGCGCCGGCGCCGCCGACTACGTCATCAAGGACGTCTCCGAGGACTTCACCGCCCTGCTGCGCAATGCGATCGAGGACGCCCTGGAGCGCCGCCGCCTGCAGCGCGCGCACGAGGCGGCTCAAGAGGAGGTCCGCCTGGCCCGCGACCGCGCCGAGGCGATGCTGCGCGAGGTCAACCACCGGGTCGGCAACTCCCTGCAGCTGGTCTCCAGCTTCATGTCGCTGCAGCTGCGCCACCTGACCGACGACGGGGCCCGGGCGGCGCTGAAGGAATCTCAAGCCCGTATCGAGGCGGTCGCCCACGTGCACCGTCGCCTCTATACCTCCGGCGACATGTCCACCGTCGCCATGGACGAATACCTGCGGGGCCTGATCGACGAACTGGGCAAGTCCCTGGGGCCGGACGCCGGCTCCCCGGACATCGTCCTGAACGCCCACCCCATGCGTGTCTCGACCGACCAGGCGGTCTCGCTGGGCGTCGTCGTCACCGAGCTGGTCACCAACGCGGTGAAGTACGCTTACGCGCCCGGACAGGGCGGCGAGATCCGGGTGATGCTGGAGCCGCACGAGGATGGTCGGGCGTTGCTGACCGTCGAGGACGACGGCCCGGGCATGGGCGATGGAGCGGTCAAGGGCACCGGGCTGGGCGGCAAGATCATCTCGGCCATGGCCTCGGGCCTGCGATCGGCCGTGGTGCTGGACAAGCAGCACAAGGGCGTCCGCGCCCGCCTGGCGTTCGACCTGTGACCTTGGCTCAACGGCTTCAGTTCGGCGTCGCCGTTCCGGGCCTGGACTACCGGCTGCGGCCCACGGCGTTCGGCCTGGTCTTCCACGATGGCAAGCTGGCCTGCGTCCGGGTCGACCGAGGCGAGGGCAGCTACTACGACCTTCCCGGCGGCGCCGTGGACGGTGACGAGACCGAGGAGCAGGCTCTGGTCCGCGAGTTCGTGGAAGAGGCCGGCATGACCGTACGTCCCTTCGCCCGCTTCGCCGAGGCCGCTCAGTTCTTCCTCAAGTCGACCGGCGAACCGATCAACAACACCGGCGGCTTCTGGATCGCCGAGCGGCTGGGGCTGGACCCATCGGCGAAGGTCGAGGCGGATCACGAACTGGTCTGGCTGCATCCCCACACGGCGCTGAACGAGCTGCGCCACGACGCCCACGCCTGGGCGGTCGCGGCCTGGCTGCGGCGCAAGGGCTGAGCCTGCGTCAGTCCTTGCCGCCCAGGCGGATGCGCAAGCCTTCCTGTTCGCGCACCCCGTCGGCGGGCCGGCACTCCTCGGACCAGGCCACGCCGCCGTTCCGGGGATTGGGGCGCGGGGGTCGCG